>WTAX01000150.1 GCA_013139395.1 Gammaproteobacteria bacterium
ATTATTCAACATGATCACAAAGGGATATGTTTCTCCAGATGGTGACAGCATATAACCGGCAAAGCTTGATATTCCTCTGAGTGTACCTGTTTTCGCCTGAAATCGATTTTGGTAATTTCTTAATAAACTATGATAGGGTTTAAAATGAATCAGCAAACTCATCATCTCACTGGCGCTAATTTTATTTTTTCTTGATAAGCCCGAGCCTTCCTCCAGCGTAAAATCATTAATCCCAACGGTGTTGTGTAAAAACTCAGCAAGCACCTGACGGCCTTTTTCAAGATCGGCTGGAGCGCCCTTTTTTTCTCCACCTAAAATAATAAGCAATTGGTTGGCTATAAAATTATTGGAATAAACAAACAGTGTTTTAATAATTTCAGACACGGGGGCGGAATAATGAGTCATTATTTTTTTTGATGCCGGAGGAATCGGCTTATTAATAATGTGAACGGGAACATCTATTTTTTCTGCGTTTAAAAAAGCCTGCAGGAGTTCTGCAAAATTCTGCAGAGTACGCTGTGTCTGTTTACCAAGATTGATCCGATGCTTTCCCACTGTTAATTTTTTTGCTGCCTGAATTGCCGTGGCGGTCAGCGGTGTTTGTGCCTCTGCTGAGCTTATCTGACCTGTGCGTGATTTATTGATATTAACCGTATTAAAATTAGCCGCCAGAGCACCCAAAGAGGCATCATAAGGATTATCACTGGCAGACTGACCATGAACTGTTAGTTCAGCTTTAAAGAAACTGGTATCCAGCCAGAATCCCTTGAGCGCCCCGGAGGGAGATTGTTTCAGGTATTTTTTTATCTGCTGAGCTATTTTTAACAGCGTTTCAGAGACTAATGTCGGATCGCCAAAGCCCTTAATACCTAAATAATTATCAGGGGTGAGGTAAATTTCAGTAGGTATTCGATAGTGCTCCCCAAGGTTTGTTATCACCGCATCCGCTGTGGCAATTTTCAAGATAGAAGCCGGCACCATGAGCTTATTCGCATTATGCGAAAAAAGAGTCCGGCCATGATGATCATAAACCAGAGCAGAATTATTATTGAGCTGTTTAATCAGCGGGGTTTGCCAGTTGCTGGCAAAGCCATTGCCTGCATATAAAAACAGAACAAATAGAATTAATTGTATATTACGATGATTCATAGGTTACTATAATTTAACCTGAAAACATCTCAATGCATACTAATAAATAGAATAAGTAAGATAACAGTGCAGTGCAGACTGATTTAAACGATACAATCTGCTCCGCACACCATTATTACTTAAGACTAAAAATCATAACCACGTTCATCATGTGACACGATATCCAGACCTTCAGTCTCTTCATCACGCTCAACACGCAGTTCGACAAACATACTTACTCCTTTGAGAATAATGTAAGTCATCACCGCTGTATAAATCATAGTTGAGGCTATACCAATAAGCTGAACCCAAACCTGACTGCCCATATTCATACCTTCAGCATAACCCTGACCAGAGAAAACACCCAGCCCTGCTGAAGCAAAAATACCCGCCAGAAAAGTACCTAAAATACCACCGACACCGTGAACAGGAAATACATCCAGTGAATCATCCAGTTTTAATTTCACTTTAATAATCTGAGTTGCGGTATAACAAACAATACCCGCAGTCAGGCCAATCACTAAGCCGCCCGCAGGTCCAACGAAGCCGGATGCAGGAGTAATTGTACCCAGACCTGCAACCATACCGGTGACAATACCCAGTACTGATGGCTTACCATGTCTTAGCCACTCAATCGCAGCCCACGTACACGCACCTGCCGCCGCAGAAATATGGGTGACCAGCATTGCCATTGCCGCATTACCGTCTGCCGCCAGCGCACTACCGCCGTTAAAACCAAACCAGCCGACCCATAGCATACCGGCACCAATAACCGTCATGGTCAGATTATGAGGAGGCATTGCATGTACACCAAAACCTCTACGCTCACCAATGACCAATGCCGTTACTAATGCTGCAACACCAGCAGTAATATGCACCACGGTACCACCGGCAAAGTCCAGCAACCCCATGTCAAATAACCAGCCGCCTTCTGCCCAGACCCAGTGCGTTACCGGCACATAAACAACAAATAACCAGATAGCACTGAATATCATCATGGCTGAAAAACGAGCACGTTCAGCAAAAGCACCAATAATCAGTGCCGGTGTAATTATAGCAAAGGTCATTTGAAACAGTGCAAACAAAACTTCAGGAATTGTTCCGGAAACAGTTTCTTCCATCACCCCGGCAAACAGCACTTTATCAAAGCCGCCGATAAAGGCATTCATTGAGCCACCGTCACTAAAGGCCAGTGAATATCCGGCCACCAGCCATAAAATTGACATAATACTGGTAATAGCAAAACACTGCATCAATACAGAAAGGACGTTTTTGGTGCGCACCAGACCACCATAAAATAAAGCTAAACCGGGTAAGGTCATAAACAGAACCAGTACTGTCGAAATCATGATCCAGGCAGTATCTGCACCATTTAAGGTATCTTCGGCCATAACACTGCCCGAAAAGCACAGAAGTAAAAGTGAAATCAGGCTGATACCTGATAGTTTGAGATTTTTTGTCATTCAAATACCCTTCAAAATGTTTAGATGCCTATTTATGTGACCTAGTCTTATGCAAAATATGCACCATAAAGAAACAGAAACATAATAATCAACTACTTAGTTTTATAATATGAATATTTTGGGGACAATTACAAACAATAAAGCACCATTGTGGTTCATACGGCCAAAATACGCACCAATATAGGGCGCAATATTAGTCACTACTCAGCCTGTTATTAACAAAAAGTCTGTGCTCACTGTTTATTTTGAGCGGCTGCATCAATGTGAGAAACATGAGAATAACGCATAAAAAATTTATACAATAAGGGGATCACAAACAAAGTCAATAATGTTGAAAAAGCCAGCCCCCAGACAATTGCGGTAGCCAAAGGCCCCCAGATAAGTGACTTACCGGCAAAACCGCTGGCCAGAGAAAAAAGACCTGCAACAGTGGTTAATGAGGTGATCAATATGGGAATAATACGCTGTCTGGCAGCAAAAATGATGGCATGATTCACACTCATTCCCTGATACAAGCGGGTATTAGCTGCAGAAATCAGCACAATAGATGCATTTACGGCAATCCCTACCAAAGCAACGATCCCATACAGAGTATAAAGACTTAAGGGATTTTCAGTGATAAACAAGCCGATAACAACACCGGTAAAAGCCAGTGGAATGGTCGCTAAAATAAGCAGGGGTTGAAAATAACTGCGAAACTGTGCGCCAATAATAAGGTAGATCAAACCCACACCCATTAGAAAAAGATAAGGCATAGCATCCAGACTTTCTTCAATATCATCCAGTTCACCAGAAAAGTCCAGACTGATATTCGGGTGTTTTATTTTTAATTCACGCCATAAATCCTGGATCAGATGATTAATTTCCAGCGTATTGCGCCCGCCGTCTTTAATATCCGCCTCAAGTAATACAACTCGCTGTAAATTATGGTGACGAATCTGACTGCGGGTGAGCTGATAATCAACAGTAACTAACTCACTCAGAGGTATAGAAAGTATTTTACCGCCTTGCTCAGCACCACTACGTTCCTCAAAAAAACCAATAGGTGTCTGCAGCCAGTTTTCAATAGTTTGTGTCTTGTCCTGCCTGTTTCTTAGCGAGCCGGCCTTCATGCCTGCTTTAACTCGAATATCAACTTCTTCACCCTTGTGTTGAAAGCTGCTGACAATTTCACCTTCGGCCAAAAGTCGTATATCACGCATTACCTGAGCAGCTGACAATCCGGCACGGTGGACAGCATCCTGATTGAGCTGTAATTTTAATTCCATAGTACCGGCACTATCATGAATCATGATATTTTCAATTTCAGGAAACTCTCTGAGTATTTTTTGTAAATCGACTGTTGCCTGCTGAATATCATCAAATTCTGCACCCTGCACTTTAATGCTGACAGCACGAGTGACCGGCGGACCATCTTCAAGCTGCAGGAGCGACATTTCTTCAACCCCGCTCATTTGTTTAAATTGCGCTTTTACTTTCTGGTGTATTATTTTCAGCGCTTCAGGACTGGTTTCTGGCAAAGAAATAAGAACCTGTCCCAGATGTTCACCAAACAGAGGCTCTGTCTGGGTAAAATAAATGCCTGCATAGGAGGCCGTTTCCCGATAATCACTACGCTCAAACACCTGTTTTATTTTCTGCTCTAATTGTTCAAGTTTATTCAGCGTATAATCAATCGGTGTTCCCTCTTTCATTTTTAAATTGACGTACAGCACAGGGAAAGGCTCACCAGCAAAAAAATTCACCTTAATCTGCCCGCTCTGCAGGGCATAAATTGCACTGCTGAACAATAGAAACAAAGCCAGCAGCATGGTTTTAGGTCGTCTGAATGTGGCTATCAATAAACGCATATAGAACAGCTGTAAGCCATGAGTAAATCGATCTCTGAATGCCTGCATGCTATGCCAGCCCGGCCGGATTGTTTTTTGGGCAGAATAATCTGCTTTACTGGCGATAATATGAGCCGGCAGCATCCAATACGCTTCAAACAAACTAATCGCTAAGGCAATGGTCACCACCAGAGGGATCACCAGCATAAATTCTCCCACAATTCCGGGGAGCAGCATTAATGGTAGAAAAGCGGCCATTGTGGTTAAAACAGAGGCTGTTACCGGTGAGATGACTTCATTAAGTGATTCAACAGCTGCCTGTGTGGCATCCATACCATGACGCATTCTGGTATACATGGACTCCACCACCACAATGGCATCATCAACTAACATACCCAGAACAATCACAACACCTAATAAAACAGCATTGTTAATACTCTGACCGATGCTGTGTAATACCCAAAAAGTACCGGCCAGAGTAAATGGAATGCCGATAGTGGTAAAAAAGGCAATGGTGCTCCCGAGAAAAAACCAGGTCACCAACAGCACTAAAAACAAACCAATCAAGGCATTATTCTGCATGATATTGATCGCTTTACGAGTGAGAGAAGTATTATCATCCAATAAAGTAATGCGAATGCCTGTGACACTGCTCAGACGATTTTTTTCACTGATAAAAGATTTCAGCTCATCAATCATTTGTAAGGTATTCACCCGATCTTTTTTAAAGACTGAAAATATAATTGCCGGTTGACTCTGATACAACGCCTTGGTATCCAGTTTATTTTGAGAGAGATAAATATCAGCAATATCACCTAATAAAACCTGATGCTGCAGTCCCTGAATGGGTAACTCAGCCAGGTATTCCGGATCACTATGACTGCCTTTAATACTTATCAGCCATTGCTGATCGCCAAGATTCAGAGAACCTGCAGCAATATCCTCAAATTGTGTCTGAATGGTCTGAGCCACAATTGACGGAGATAAACCCAGTCCGGTCAGGCGCTGCATATCAATATCAACGATCATTTCAGGATCACTACTGCCCAGCATATCAACTCGTTCGACAAACGGCAGACGTTCCATTTCTTTATCCAGCTGTACAGCAAAAAAACGTAAATTTTCATCATTAGCCCGCCCCTGCAATACCAGAGTGGCTGTTGGAAAGGCACTGGATGAGGTCAATTCAAGGATCAGCGGCGATTCTGCTTCTACAGGCAAGCGAGTGTTTTCAATATGCTGAATTTCACGACGTAAGTCAGCCAGCCGTTTATCAAAAATTCGCTCATCCAGCTCTTCAAAGCGCACCAGAATGCTGGACATGGATTCTCTGGAATTAGAGGAGATAAAACGAATATCAGATACTTTGGCAATGGCTTCTTCAAGCGGTTGGGTAATTCTTTTTTCAATATCTTCCGGCGAGGCTCCCGGCAATACTGTGCTGATCTGGATCCAGTTGAAGTTAATGGCGGGATCTTTTTCTTTCGGCATTGCCATATAACTCAGAAAACCCATCACTAACACCAGCATAAAGCTGAGATTGGCTAATACATGATGCTGTAATAACTGACGTAACCAATGTTGTGTTAAAGAAGGTTGTGGTAAAGAAGGCTGCGGTAAAGAAGAAGGCATATCTGCTCAGGCCTGATCATTAATGTTCTTGTTGAATGACAACCTTCTGACCATCACTTAATGCATGTCGTCCGGCAATAATTACCTTACTCTCTAATGGTAGGTCAATAGTTGCAGAACGGCCAGCCAGAGCATTTTTAAGTCGATAAAAATGAGCCGTGAGGTGTTTCGCATTCGTTTCTTTTAATATAAACAAGCCCAGTTGATTATTTCTGCTGATCAGATAATTGGCGGGAATATTCATTCGACGTAAGGTCATTTCAACCATACCATAGGCATCAGGTAATGTTTTCTTATCAATGAAACTGAGCCGGACACGCTGATGTCGTGCTCGTGTTTCAATACTGGGAATAATCGCTCTGAGTGTTAACGGGTAGGCTTGATTTCGATAGATAAAATTCAGCGCGGTATAATCCAGATCATCAACCAGTACAATAGGCATTTGCACCTCCACCTCCAGATTATCCACATCAATAAGACGCAGCAGCGGAGTACGAGGTGCTGCATTTTCACCGATATGAATCAGGCGCCTGGCAATGACACCGGCAAAAGGTGCTTTAATACGATAGCGTGAAATGGTTTTTTCGGCTTGCTGAATCTTAGTTGACAGCAAACGTTTTTGTGCTGCCAGTCGGTTCACCTCAGAAGCCTGACGACGATGCTCCTCCTGAGAAACACTATTAGTTTTGATTAATTTTTTAGAGTGCTGATATTGATAACTGGCAAAGTTATAATCCGCTTCTAAAGCTTGTTTCTCAGCAATGAGTAATTGTTTATTTAACTCATAATCATCACATTCCAGGGTGATCAATAATTGCTCTTTAAGCACTCGGTCACCTATTTGTACATGCACATTTTTAACCAGTGCTGACACTTCAGCACTCAATAAGCTGCTTTGTAAGCTGACCACTTGAGCCGGGACTTTTTTGACCGGGTGAAAAACAAGTTGCTGCAAAGGTTTAACGGTCACCGGGATCACGTCGCTGCTGATGTCCTCAGCCCGGATTGACAGGCTGAAATAGCAACCTGATAGAAATAAAATACTTAATAATACATTTCTTGGCATTCATAACTCTTTATTTTTTATATTATTCCAGGATTATTGTTGTGATTATTTTTTTGCAGCTTGCCAGACCTGTTCCAATTGTTCAATTGAAGCGTATTCCATTTGAGTGCGATCAAAATGATAATGCTGTTCCATTTTTCTAAATCGTTGGGTAAATTTATGGTTACTCATACGCAGGGCTTTTTCTGGATCAATATTTAGTTTCCTGGCCAGATTAACACAACTAAAGAGTACATCTCCTAATTCGTCTTCTACTTTTGAGATAGAAAGCTCCTCAGACTGATTCACTGCACCTTTTTCTAATTCAAGCTGTTTTAACTCAGTAGAGAGTTCATCTAATTCTTCTTTAATTTTTGGCAATACATCTTCTGCATGCTCCCAATCAAAGCCGATATGGGACGCTTTTTTTTGTATTTTAACGGCTCGAGTCATGGCTGGCAACACTTTGCTGATGCCGTCCATTAAGCTATTATGCTTTTGATTATCCGTATTTTTTTTTGTTTTATCCTGCTGTGCCTGTCTTTTTTCAACTTCTTTTTTCTGCTCCCAGGCTTTGAGAAAAGCTTCCTCACTTTCATAATGATGATCAGAAAAAACATGAGGATGACGAGACACCATTTTATCGGCAATCGTCCCGGCAATATCATCAAAATCAAACAAAGCATCTTCTTTTGCTAATTGTGCATAAAAGACAACCTGAAATAATAAATCGCCCAATTCTTTTTTAACTTCATCCATATCCCCTAGTTCAATGGCCTCTGCCACTTCATAGGCTTCTTCCAGAGTATAAGGTACCAGAGACTTATAATCCTGCTTCAAATCCCATGGACAACCACTCTTTGGATCTCTCAGATCGGCCATAATTTTAAGCAAACGAGCAAGCTGTTGCATAATAAGAGGTATTCCTTAATCTAAATATGAATATAACTGGAAATGATTAATACAGACTTTTGATGCGGCAGGAATTGATAACGCCCATAGCAGGATGAATCAGCTTTATCAAATCCACCCAAAAGGACAAATGAAGATAAAAACTATTGTAACTATTTAGGTTTAAACATTCTCAACGGATAAAAGGGCGCCAATCACATCATCTTCAAGGTTAATCCGGTCAGCCAGCAATTCACCCACGCCATTCAGGCAGCTTTCTAATTTATCGCATTGCATCTCGGTAACATCGCTATTGTACATATCATGAAAATCAAGTATTTTCTGCGTATTATCCACAAGTTCCGGATAAACACTGTCGGCAACTTTTAACACACTCTGACGGCGCTCTTTGTGCTCTTCCAGATAATTATAAAGATTGAAATGCGCTTTAGCCGTATAATCAACCATTGATTCACAAAAGTCTTCCAGCACCTCTTGTAAGGTATCATTCATTTCAAAGGGTTTATACGTCATTACATCCTTATATTGAGCCAGTGTTTCAGTACGAGAAGCAATCAAAGACTCGATAATAGTGCGTGATTGAACGCGACGCTCTTCTACAATTGTGTCAGTCATTTTGTATCCTGTTCACTGCTCATTTAACACCGAACTCATGTCAACTTAGTCAGTTTATTAAAATTTGTCAGTTCATTAAAATTTAAAGTACTATCCGGCATTCTACCTGCTATTTTAGAAAAAATCGAAATTATTAATATTTTTTTTGACTCTAATCAATAGACTATTAATGGCATGATTACATGCCTGTTTTAAGACTAATTAAGCAAAGCCTGTCTTGGATAAACACCATTTTTATACTATAGTTGCAATAATATTTATTTTTATCAATATAAAGTTGAATATATTAAAGTTATTGACGCAGCTGTCGCTAAAACAATATAACAAATTAGAATTCTGTATAAGCCACTAGGGAAATCCCTTTTGGGTATTAACCAAGAGAAATAAAGCATGGCCAATTTTATTCAATCTGTCGATGAGCGTACTAATCTTGCTGGAACCAATAGACTTGAAGTCTTGTTATTTAGTCTGGGCAAAGATGATTCAACAAACAGACAGGAAGTTTATGGTATTAATGTGTTCAAAGTCCGTGAAGTCATGCAAGTACCAGCAATCACTCATGCACCTGATATGCCTCCTTCCGTAGAAGGTATGACCAGTCTTCGTGGAACCATGGTACCCGTTGTTAACTTATCAAAATTTTGCGGCCTGAATATTTCTGATGAGCCTCAAATCCTGATTGTGACTGAATATAATAAGCATATGCAGGGATTTTTAGTCCATTCGGTAGAAAATATCCTGCGCTTACAATGGAGTGACATTAAAGTACCACCACCAATGATGTCTGATCGCCTGGGTGGTTTGGTTACTGCAGTAACAGAGCTGCAGGATGGCCGAATTGCCATGATTATGGACGTAGAGAAAGTGCTTGCAGAAACTGCTCATTTTGCTCAGGAAGAGTCTTATTATGATGATATCAGTACCTTAGAAGGACAGGGTTATACTATTATGTATGCCGATGATTCTTCTGTTGCCCGCTCTCAGATAGAACGTACACTGGAACATATGGGTGTTGCTCACATCAGCGCCATTAATGGTGCGGATGCCTGGACCAAACTTAAAGAAATTGCTACACGGGCAGAAACAACCGGTTTACCCGTTAAAGATTATATCCAGGCCGTATTAACCGATGTTGAAATGCCTGAAATGGATGGTTACGTATTAACTAAGCACATTAAAAATGATCCTCGCTTTGCAGGTATTCCTGTTATTATGCATTCTTCCTTATCTGCTGATGCTAATATGTCACTCGGTAAAGGAGTGGGCGCAGACGCTTATGTTGCTAAATTCGAACCTAAAGAATTATCAAATAAATTAATCGATATTTTAACTCATGAAACAAAAGCAATAGAAAACAATTCTTAGCTATAGTGCTTACTATTCTATAGACCTGTTCTAATCTACAGGTCTTTACCTTTCACTCATTTAACGTTATGTTATCTTTTTGAGCCAAAAGCCTGCAATGAGAGAAGAATCAGAGACTGTTCCCGCTTTGGCTATTCTGGAAAGGAATATTTTGATAGCAGCAACAATTATTAAAGTTCGAAGCGATAAGCCGCTTGTCAACTTTTTTCTAATGCTTTGTTTCAGTTTATTATTGATTTTACCTGTTCATGGTGCATCAAATATCAGTACCAACCCAGAAAATATTGCTGATAAAAAAAGTCTAAAAAGCAATAACGCATCAACTAAATCTGCTCAGCTCACAAGCAATTACCAGGAAAAAAAACAGCTGGTTATTGGTATTTTAACTCGTGACCGCTCTACTTCACTTAAAAATTCTTCCTGGAAACTCACTTTTAAGCGTCTAAACCAGCATCCGGATTATCACTTTAGCCCCCTGTTTCTGACCATAGAGCAGCTCAATCAGTCATTAGAAAATGATGAACTGGATTTCGTCATCTGTGATGCGATCAACTATCTGCTGCTGGAAAAAAAATATGATATTTTGCGCTTACTCACCCGCAGTGAACAATACCCTGATGGTTTCATCACCTCAGAAGGTTTATCAGTTTATACACTCAGTGACAACGCTGAAATTACCCACTTAGGTGATCTTAAAAATAAAAATCTGGGGATACTCGATGATAACTCATCAATTTCATGGTTATTTTTAGAAAAGTTTCTCTCTAAACATGAGTTAATTATCAATAATAATATTTACCTTGAAAACTTTTCCAATATCAGCATATCACTAGCCCGATTACATAGTCACCAGATAGATGCCATTATTTCTAAGTCCGGCTTAATTGACCGATATCTTAGTAAAGATGAAATAAATGACCTCAAATTACTTAATCCACGCAGAGGCTGGCAGGCACCCTATTTACACAGCTCTATGCTAATTCCAGAATGGCCTATTGCAAAGGCCTGGTTTATTAATGATGAGCTGTCTAATCAAGTACTCTCGTTATTACTCCATCAGTTTATTAGTGAGCCTAATGAGACAAGCGCCTATTTTTCAAGACAATATCAATGGAGTCTTGCGCAAAACTACAATACATTAGAGACATTATTTTCTTTTCCAAATGAGACTCATAATACGTTAAATAAAGATTCGAACTCTTTTTCACCTAAAACACAATATTGGGTCAGCTTTGTTATTATTTGTTTTCTGGTCGTTATTCTTATTTTATATCTGCATTCATCAAAAGACCTGAACAATCGCCTGACGATATCAAAAGACTCCTTAGAGCAAGAAATAAAAGAACGGCAGCATGCACAAGAACAAGCACTTAATCATCAGGCTGAATTAGCTCATGTTGCAAGGCTTAGTACTATGGGAGAAATGGCTTCGGGACTTGCCCATGAACTCAATCAACCACTTTCTGCCATCAATACCTATGTTCAGGGCTGCATACGTCGCATCAATATGGGTACAGATGATACCCAGGCTATTGTCAATGCCTTACAGTTAACTGCGCAACAAGCTGAGCGTGCAGCGGGGATCATTCGACGCTTACGCAGTTTTGTACGTAAAGGCGAATCTCATAAAACCTATAGTGAAATTAATCATCTGGTCAATGAAGTGACCAATTTTCTTGAAATTCAATTAAAAGACAGAAAGGTCACCTTAAAGCTTGAATTAGAAGATAAATTACCGCCTGTGCTGGCCGACATTATTCAAATTGAGCAAGTACTCATTAATTTATTAAAAAATGCCATTGAGTCTATGTCTGATATTGAATCACCCACAATTGTAGTTTCCACAAAATTGCATAATCATAACTCAATTGAATTATGTGTTGTTGACAGTGGCCACGGGATCAGTGAAGATAAGCTCAAGCGTATTTTTAATCCCTTTTTTACAACAAAATCCAGTGGTATGGGGATGGGACTGTCCATCAGTAATTCAATCATAGAAGCGCATGATGGTAAGCTATACGCGCAAAATAATACCAGGCAAGGTGCAAAGTTTTGTTTTACTTTACCAATTACTGAAGAACAATCAGGAAATAATGATGAGTAGTGATGCCATAGTTTTTGTTGTCGACGATGATGAAGCCGTCAGACAGTCAACAGCCTGGTTAATTGAATCAATCGGTTTAAAAGTAATCACCTTCACTAGTGCTGACGAATTTTTAGAAAATTTTAATCAGCAACAGGGCTGTATTGTCATGGACGTCAGAATGCCCGGCATGAGCGGCCTTGAAGCACAAGAAGAGATGAAGAATAGAGGCATAACATTACCTCTTATTTTTATCACCGGACATGGTGACGTGCCTATGGCAGTTCGTGCGCTTAAACGAGGTGCATTTGATTTTATTGAAAAGCCTTTTAATGACCAGCTGCTTCTGGATTCAGTACAAAGAGGCCTTAAATGCAATAGCGAAGCCATGGAATCATTCATTCGCAATGAATCTATTGATAAACGCATTTCAGCCTTAACCCCGAGAGAAAAAGAGGTCATGATGCGCGTCACTGAAGGCAAACCTAATAAAGTGATTGCCCATGAACTCAGTGTCAGCATTAAAACCGTTGAGGTTCATCGTGCCCGGATGATGGAAAAGATGGAAGCCGGTTCTGTTGCTGA
>WTAX01000095.1 GCA_013139395.1 Gammaproteobacteria bacterium
TTGTACCGATTAATTTATCCAGGTAGAGAATGATTTATGACGATTAATTATGATGAGAAACGTTCTTTTTATCGTATGTCAGTGGATTGCCACATTGAGTTTTCGGAAGTAGGTAGTTCTGAAAAGTTTAAGGGTGATGGTAAAAATTTAAGTGCTGACGGGGTGAAATTCATCACCGATCACGAATTAACAGAAGGCCAGGAACTTGATGTTATTGTTCATCCTGTGATTCAAACGGTTACACCGCTTACGGCTAAAGCAAAAGTGGTTCGTGTGGTTAAAGACGAAGACAGTGGTAAATACATTGTTGGTGTATCTTTAGAAGAAGTTATTTAGAGTTTTTGCACTCTTCTTAAACAAAGAAATTAATGTTTCCTGGAACATTTCCAGACTGACTTGAAGCCGGTGACTCATTGTTTAAATATTTTTGAATCACTAAAGAGCTGCCGGCAAGACCTTCAAAGCTTCTGCGATTAGCATAAGGAAAACTATTGCTTGTAGATGATGACTCTGTCTGAGATAAGATATTTTGTGAAGCGAAAGAGAGTGTCTGAGTGCCGTTTAAATTTTGTTGTAATAAATTTTGTGACAACTCTTGCGACCTTCCTTGAGACAAGAGTGTATTACTAAAATCACCGGAACCTGGAGTTTGTGTCGATGGCGGCTGAATAAGCTGTGTTTGTGACTCATCCCCAGAACGTTCTAAAACAGAATTAACAGCCTGTTTATCGGCTGATTTTGTCTTTTCATCATCGACAATCTGACCTTCAATCGTTACCGGCTTAGCAGTAGGGCGATTGTTATATTGGCTGTGATTGACAGTACTGCTGATAAATTGTGAAAGACTGGAATTTGAAATTTGCATTGAGCGATACACTTAGTTAACCTGACCTTATTATAGTCCTGATTTTGTATTTAAACCAGTGAGCGCTTCAGGCAGCATTTATAAATATTAATATGATAGAAACAAGTCTGAATAATTTAGCTGATTTTTGTATTAAAAACAGCCAGATGATCGCCACAGCAGAATCTTGCACAGGAGGGATGGTTGCAAAGCTTATCACTGACCGTGCCGGCAGTTCGCAATGGTTTGAGCGAGGTTTTGTTACCTATAGCAATTTATCCAAGGAGCAGATGCTCGGTGTTGATGAACAGCTTATCAATGCTTGCGGGGCTGTGAGTGAAGCTGTTGCTGAGGCAATGGCTAAAGGCGTGTTAGAGCATTCTCAGGCACACTATGCTTTAGCCATTACCGGGATTGCGGGTCCGGGCGGAGGCACTAAAACCAAGCCTGTGGGTACCGTCTGTTTTGCATGGGCATATTATGATTTAATCTCTAAAGACCGGGCGACTAAAGAAATAAAATACATCACTAATACCCGGCATTTCTCCGGTGATCGCCTAGCGGTGAGAACACAATCCGCACATTATTCTCTACACAAACTTGATGAAATAATAAAACACATTTCAGTCTGAGCAACTATTGCTTGACCCACCTTTAAAGACTTCTTATAATTGTTGTACAAATATCAATAGTAACTCAACTATTTGTTAATAAATAATTCGTTAATAAATAGAGTCAAAAAATAAACTAACAAGCTATGCATTTTAATTAGAAATACTTAACTATAAGCATAGAATACGGGCGTAAAATATGGATGCAAATAAACAAAAAGCACTTGAAGCTGCAATGTCTCAAATTGATCGTCAGTTTGGTAAAGGTTCAGTTATGCGTATGGGCGATGCTGGAATTACACAGATTGACTCGATTTCAACGGGTTCCATCGGCCTGGATATTGCTCTGGGAATTGGCGGTCTGCCAAAGGGACGTGTCGTTGAAATCTATGGGCCTGAATCCTCGGGTAAAACAACACTGACATTACAGGTTATTGCTGAGGCACAGAAGGCCGGAGGCACAGCGGCATTCATTGATGCAGAGCATGCTCTGGATCCTGTCTATGCTGAAAAATTAGGCGTTAACATTGACAGCTTATTAGTGTCTCAGCCAGATACCGGAGAACAGGCACTGGAAATTACGGATATGCTGGTACGTTCCGGCGCAGTTGATGTGCTGGTTATTGATTCGGTTGCCGCTTTGACTCCTAAAGCTGAAATTGATGGTGAAATGGGTGATTCCCATATGGGTTTACAGGCGCGTCTGATGTCACAAGCTTTGCGTAAATTGACCAGTATTATCAAACGCTCAAATACTTTAGTTATTTTTATCAATCAGCTGCGTATGAAAATCGGTGTGATGTTTGGTAACCCGGAGACCACAACCGGTGGTAATGCACTGAAATTTTATGCTTCAGTGCGTTTAGATATTCGTCGTATCGGTGCCATTAAAAAGGGTGATGAAATCCTGGGTAATGAAACCCGGGTTAAAGTGGTCAAAAATAAAGTGGCTCCGCCTTTTAAACAAACAGAATTTGATATCCTATATGGTGAAGGTATTTCCTACGAAGGCGAGCTCATCAGTCTGGGTGTTAAAGAAGGTTTTGTTGACAAAGCAGGTGCCTGGTATGCCTATAATGGTGATAAGATTGGTCAGGGCAAAGATAAGGCTCGTAATTTCTTAAAAGAAAACCCTGAAATTGCGGCAGAAATTGATGCAAAAATCCGGGAGAAATTATTACCTGAGATTAATCCTTCTGCTTCGGCTGCAGAAGCCGAGCCAGAAGAAGCTTAAAACATTGTTGTTAATCGGGTTTGGCTGAGTTTTTGGCCATACCCGATATCCTGCTGCAAACCCGGCTTAATTAACCTAAGTTACCCGGATAGTCGGCAATACCTGGGTTTTTACTCACGTTCACAAGTTTAGGATGATTGATCTTAGGCAGTTTTAAAATATTATCTTTGCCGCGTTGACTCAATATATAGTCCCGGACAATGTCCCACATTAAACGCCCTTCAGGGGTCCGGCTAACCGATGCCCAGCCAGCCACTTTATACGTTTCTTCCGGTTCAATAAGATGACCATTATCAAGACGTGCATCGGTGATGCGTTCATAGATTTTTTTACCCGGATCAATGGTGTAATCCATACCACCGACACGAACCATATCACCACCAGATTGCAGATAGGGATCAGGGTCAAAAAGATTATCAGCAACCCCCTCAAGAATGTTCATCAGATCCTTGCCTTTCATTTCAGCGACATACGTTTCACCATAGGTCATAGAACACTGAGTCATAACATCTTCCATAGTGATCCAGTCACCACCTAAAGTCGTGGTTCCCCAGCGAACTCCGGGAGACATGGCAACATCGGCTTTAAACTCATGTCTTAGCGCATTACAAAGTACCTGGTCCCAGGTACCCATGAAATTCCCCCGTCGATAAAGTGTTCTATCAGCAATGGCCAGTTTTTCACTGAGAATATCTTCAAAAGTCTTACCAACACGTTCTTTATTAAAAAAGAATTTTTTTGCACGACTTTCAATGATTTTGT
>WTAX01000413.1 GCA_013139395.1 Gammaproteobacteria bacterium
GGTCCCTATGGCAACAATAAGCAAAATGAGCAAGAGAATAAAAATTCTAAGATGTTTATGCATCAGGCAATATCCAATGAATGCTTACTAAAATCAGGCTTTTTTGCTGTTGATATCAACTATTTTAGTGACCACCATATCAGATGTCACATTGAGTGAGGTTCTGGCCATATCTAAAATTCTGTCCACGGCGACAATTAATGCCAGATACTCTACTGATAAACCGATTTCATTAAGGATCACTACCATCATAACTAATGATGCACTGGGCAATGCTGCTACACCCACACTTAATGCTACGACAGTGATGCCTAATAAGACCTGATCACCAAAGCCTAAAACAAAGCCTGATAAATTGGCGATATACATTACGGCAATGGTTAAGTAGGCTGCTGTGCCGTCCATAGAGACCGTTGCTCCTAAAGGCAGTACAAAAGCTGCACTTTCTTTTTTTACACCGCCTTTTTCCTGAGCCACCTTCATACTGACAGGTAATGTAGCGGCACTGGATGCAGTAGAAAATGCCATTAATGGTACTTCACGTATCGCTTTTAAATACTGATAAGGATTAATTTTGCCAAATACGGATAAGATGAAAGGCAGCGTGAGCAGGCCGTGAATCAATAAAACCAATAATACAACCAATATGTATTTCCACAGGCCGATAATAACATCAATGCCTTGTTCAGCAACGACATAACTGATCAGACTAAAGACGCCAATAGGTGTTAATTTAATGATCCACTCGGCAATTTTTAACATGGCATTAGTGAATGCTGTGGTCAAATTTAATAATAAAGTATGTTCTTTTTTATCAAGAAACAGAGTAGCGATACCGAGTAAAACACCGAAAATGATCACTTTCATTAAATCGCCGCTTGCCAGAGCCTTAAAAATATTGGTGGGAATAAAACTGAGAAACATGGCTCCCATAGAAAACTCACCGACTTCTGAGGCCTTTTTGTATTCAAGCCCCTGTGCTGAAACAACCTCACCAATATCAAAAATGTTCATTGCGATAATCGCTAACAGAACAGAAAGTGCTGTGGTCATCACATATAATAGTATGGTTTTAATACCAATGTCTTTTAATTGTTCTAATGTCCCCAGCCCGGACACAGCGGCAAAAATAGAAGCAAAAACCAGGGGAACGACTAACATTTTTAAAAGATTGACAAAGGCAGTACCAATGACTTTTTGTTGTAAGGCAATTTCCGGCAGGATAATACCAAATACAATCCCCAGAACAATACCCAGCATAACCAGTTTGTTTATAGTTGAATGCCTTTTAATGAATTGAAACATCTTTTGCGTGCTCCTTGTTAAGCGTTGGTACTGTTGAAATATTGTTTATGACTGGTCTTTGTTGAGCATTTCTTCAAGAATATCAACCGCATCTTTGACAAAACCAGGGCATTTGCTTTTTGTTAAGCCTTGATCTTTTGCCTGTTGAAATCCCTCTGTAGTACTAATGTCACAGCCTAATAAATCCCTGCACTGACATGCACCATTTTTATGCTCAAATTTTCGGGTGAAGTCCTGAATTTTTTCGTAGGTTTGATCTTTTTTGTCCTTTTGGGATGAATCCTGTGAGCCGTATTCTAATCCAAGAACAAGATAGGCACCAGTCAATGCCCCGCAAGTACCACCCATTCGTCCCATTCCACCGCCAAACCCTGTAGCTAGCTTACATGCAGTGGCTAAATCCAGTTGGTAATGTTCAGCATATTGGGCAATAATTGATTGCGAACAATTCAAACCATTAATAAATGTTTCATGTGCTTTTTTTGAATGAGACATAAGTTTCTTTTTTTATAGATGATATTTAAATTTCAGATTTCAGATGAGAAAGAATTCATTTTTATTGTTTATGAATGATACCGGAACTGTGATTTTTTGATAGTCTTAAACTGATTTTTGTTAATAGTCTTAAACTGATTTTTGTTAATAGTCCTAAACCGGTTTTTGTTAATAGTCCTAAACCAATTTTTGTTAATAGTCCTAACTGTTTGTGTTAATAGCCCTAAACTGATTATTTTATAGTATTTATGCGTCATATGCTGTAAGATGCACGCCCCTCCAAACAATCAATTAAGAGAATTTCTATGAGTTTTACGTCCCTGGGCTTATCTGCTCCGATCCTTGATGCTATTGCCGAGCAAGGTTATGACACTCCAACACCCATTCAAGAACAGGCAATACCAGCTGTATTGGATGGTAAAGATGTTATGGCTGCTGCCCAGACAGGTACTGGTAAAACTGCAGGCTTTACATTGCCTATCTTAGAAGTGTTATCACAAGGCCAAAGAGCAAGGTCGAATCAGGCTCGTACGCTGATATTAACACCAACACGGGAATTAGCGGCTCAAGTAGAAAAAAGTGTCGTTACCTATGGAAAAAATCTTCCCTTAAACTCAACTGTTGTTTTTGGCGGGGTAAAGATCAATCCGCAAATGATGAAGTTACGCAGGGGAGTGGACATATTAGTTGCTACCCCCGGACGTTTATTGGATCTGTATAATCAAAATGCCGTTCGTTTTGATGATCTTGAAGTGTTAGTTCTGGATGAAGCGGATCGAATGCTGGATATGGGTTTCATTCATGATATCCGTAAAATTATTTCATATTTACCACGAGATCGCCAAAACCTGATGTTTTCGGCGACATTTTCTGATGACATTCGTAATTTAGCCAAAGGTATGGTTCATAACCCGGTTGAAATTTCAGTCAGTCCAAGAAATACTACAGTTGAATCTGTCAAACAATGGATTTGTCCCGTTGATAAAAAACAGAAACCCGCCTTGCTCATGCATTTAATTAGTCAAAACCGCTGGGAACAAGTTCTGGTTTTTTCTAAAACCAAGCATGGTGCCAATCGACTAACAAAATATCTTGAAGGTTATGGTATTCGTTCGGCAGCCATTCATGGTAATAAGAGCCAGGGAGCACGCACCAAAGCACTGGAAAATTTCAAACGTGGAGTGGTCAAAGTTTTGGTGGCTACTGATATTGCTGCACGAGGTCTGGATATTGAGCAATTACCTCATGTGGTTAATTTTGACTTGCCCAATGTGCCTGAGGATTATGTACATCGTATTGGTCGTACCGGTCGTGCGGGAGCAACAGGTGAAGCTGTTTCTCTGGTCAGTGCAGATGAATTTAAGCTGCTCAGTGATATTGAAAACCTCATTAATCAACTCTTACCCCGTGAATATATAGAAGGCTTTGATCCCGTACATGACCTGCCTGTCTCTAATTTACGTAAGCGTCCGGCAAAACATAAGAAACCTAAACGACCCCAAAAGCCAAGAGTAGGGCATAGTGATGGGCAGCGTTCTGGTGAAAATGCCCGAGGTCATAAACCAACAGGTAAAAATAAAAGACATGTTGGCGGACAAAAAAGAAGTTCAAGAAATTCAAATAATAGCAATAGCTCGGCTAGTTCAGGTAATTCGGGAAATAAGCAAAACTATTATCGTCAAGGTAAATAGCAAACCTGGCCAGAGATAGTCCAGTCTTTTCATAATAGCCCACATGTCAGGTTATGGATAAAAAGTCACCTGACCTGAGGTTAGCTTTAATATGCATTGGTATAATTAAAATACATACTATATACT
>WTAX01000348.1 GCA_013139395.1 Gammaproteobacteria bacterium
GAGATTACCAATATCTAGGGATAAAGTAGATACTCAAACAAATTCCTAGAATTGAAGTTTTTTCATATTCATTTCAGGTTGGAATGCTATAGTTAAAATACAATATAAAAGCATTGCTCAATTCTGCCCATTCAAGCGGGCGAGACATTGAAAGATAGGTATGAATTATGACGACTGGCACTCTTGCGTTGATCATTCTTGGTGTGATTTTGGCACAAGTTGCTATTGTTATGTTGCTCACAATATATCGCCGCAAGCGTGAATATCAGGAACTGGATACATCAAAGGATGCTTCATCAGCAATTGTTCCCACACCATCATCCTTAGTATCGAAACACGCTGCAGAGACATTTGCATCTGGTTCTACATGGGAGGGATACAGAGAGTTCTCATTGCAGCGCAGAGAATTTGAGGATAATAACCAGTGTATCTGCTCTTTTTATCTGGTGCCGCTCGACGGTAAACCTCTGCCTGTCTTCAATCCAGGCCAGTTTCTAACCTTTAAATTGTTGCTTGAAGATCCACTTACTCACGAATCCAAAACAGTAATACGTTGTTATTCTCTCTCTGATGCTCCTCGGCCTGACTACTATAGAATATCGATCAAACGGGTTCCTGCTCCCGCCAGTCATCCTGATATACCACCCGGCCTTTCCTCCAGTTTCTTTCATGATCATGTTCAGGAAGGCAGCAAGGTTTTAGTCAAGGCACCATCTGGTCATTTTCATCTGATGGCAAATGAACTTTTGCCCATTGTATTGATAGGTGGTGGTATCGGTATCACCCCAATGTTAAGCATTCTTAACACGGTGCTGGAGCGAGAAGTAAACACTGAGGTGTGGCTCTATTACGGTATACGTAATGGTGATGAACATATCATGAAGACACATCTGCAGACACTTGCCGGAGCACATGATAACTTCCACCTGCACGTCTGCTACAGCGCTCCCAATGAAAGTGATATTGAAGGTGTTGATTTTCAGCACAGCGCCAGGGTTGATCTTCCGCTGCTACGAGCCACTCTTAAATTGATGCGCTATCAGTTCTATGTTTGCGGCCCCAAGCCAATGATGGAGAGCCTTGTACCTGGTCTGGAGGATTGGGGGGTAAATTCTGATGACATTTACTATGAATCCTTTGGTCCTGCTACGTTGAAAAAACACAAGAAAACAACACCGGTAATAAGTGGTGAACATCCCATTAATATCACCTTTAGCCAAACGGGTAAAAGTATCCTATGGGATTCTGCTGCAGATTCTCTCTTGGAATTTGCTGAAGCCAACGATATTGAAGTGGAGTCGGGCTGCCGTGCCGGCAGTTGTGGTTCCTGCCAGACAGCAGTGAAAGCCGGTGAAGTTGACTATAATCAAGAACCTGATGCGGATGTTTCTCCAGGGCACTGTCTGTTATGTATTTCTAAACCGAAGAACGACCTGACATTGGAGCTTTAGGAAATTACCATGGAACGATCACTCATACGTAAAGAAGTCACTCCCTTCCTGGTGATGTTCGGTTCGCTGATTGTAGCGACCATGATCATTGATGCCTTGCTGCACCAGTTTGAACTGGTTTGGATTGGACGCTATCTGGGCATACCTGGAACCATTCTGATACTGCTGTCGTTCTTTTACTCAATGCGCAAGCGTAAGCTCATCCATTTTGGCAAACCCAAAAACATGCTTATCCTGCATGAAACACTCACCTGGACTGGTGCATTGATGATTCTGGTGCATGCGGGGATCCACATTTACGCTATCCTTCCATGGCTGGCCCTGATTGCCATGTTGATCAATGTCATTAGCGGTATGACAGGTAAATATCTTCTGGATCGCTCACGTCGTTTCCTTGCCGAAAAGAAAACGATTTATTTACAGCAGGGTCTGTCTGAAGAAATGGCTGAAAAGAAACTGTTCTGGGATGCAACGACTTTTGATCTGATGAAAAAATGGCGTACGGTGCATTTGCCTATTTCACTGGCTTTTTCCGTGCTTGGGATTACCCACATTCTTAGCATCTTTCTTTTTTGGGAATGGATATGAAAAATAATACGGTTCTTTTTATTGTTGCTGTTAATCTGTTCATCCTTGTCCTGCTGGCAATATTTGTTCCACATCTGATGATCAGTCCAGGCAAGCCCATTGATGCTCATACCGAACTTACCACGGATTGCTTTGCCTGCCATACAGCATTTTTCGGCAGCAGTCCTGAAAAATGTATTGCCTGCCACAAAGTAGCAGAGATTGGTTTAAAAACCACTGAAGGCTTAGCCATCGCTAAGGAGAAGAAGAATGTTGCCTTCCACCAGACATTAATTGAGGAGGATTGTATCGCCTGCCACAGCGATCACAAGGGTGTGAAAGCTTTCCGTCCCATCAGCCAGTTTTCTCATCAACTATTGGAGCTAAAGCTGCAGAAAGAATGTAACAACTGTCACGTTAATCCAGATGATGCTCTGCACCGAGAGATCAAAGGCAATTGTGGACAGTGCCATACTCAGGAAGACTGGCTGCCAGCCACCTTTGCTCATGAAAAATATTTCCGTTTTGATCGTGATCATCAGACCGAGTGTGAAACTTGCCACATCAATAATGACTATGCTGATTATACCTGTTATGGCTGTCACGAACACTCTCGATCTAAGATCCGTGAAGAGCATGTAGAAGAGGGGATTTATGACTATGAGATCTGTGTGGAGTGTCATCGTAGCGGTGATGAAGATGAAGCAGAGCGTATTTGGAAGACAAAACGCTTTGAAGCAAGAAAGTTAAGACCATTTGAGATTAATCAGTACAAAAAAAGAAAAGACAAACATCACGACGATGATGATGACTAAAAATGTATTAGGTGGCGTTATTGTTATTTCTTACTCCACCTTATCCTGTATTAGCTTCTTTATTTAGGAGAAAATGATGAACATTATTAAAACAAAGAAAAATTTCATTCGGTTATTTTTTATACCATCCTTACTGGTGTTATTAATTAATTCTTTACCGTATGCCAGTGCAGATGGCGGTGGTACCTATTCTGTCTATGACACGGATACAGATGGCTATTTGGATAGAACTGAATATGAGAAATTTTATGACGCAAAACGAAAACGCTCCGGCACTTTAGATAGCTGGACATTTGATACTGTTGACTCAGATAGAGATAATAAAATTTCAGAACAGGAAATGGTTGATGCATTAATAAAAGATATGAAGCGAAAGAAACAAAAATAAAATTTTTAAGCTAACACCGGTTCATCAATCAAGTCATTTACCGATGTTCGTAGATGAACTGACTAGTATTACAAATTCACCAACATATCTCCTTGACAGGTATTGAGTGCAAGTAGCCGGTCTTCAATCATTTGCGTGGGGCGCATCTTTTCTTTCGTCCATTGCGGAGCGATGAGTTCATCCCAGCGGCTGGCGACTGCGGCGAGACGCTGCACGGCAATATCAGGTGATAAGTGCTGTAAAAACAAGATCACTTTTTCAATATATTCATCCAGTTCAACAGGCTGGAATTCTCCTTTTTGGTACATTTCAGCCAAGGGTGTTTTCGTTAAGACATGCAGATTATGTAGTTTGACATTGGAGACAGGGAGTTCATTGATGATCTGTGCTGTTTGAATAATTTCATCATCGGTTTCATCGGGTAAACCAAACATAAGATGTATACCGGTATCAACGCCAGTGTGCTCATGTAATTTATTAATGGCATCATAGCCTCGCTGGACATCATGACCACGCTGCAGGAAGGTCAGATGATGATCAAAAAAGCTTTGCAGTCCTAATTCAACCATTACGTAATGGCTCTCATGAGTTTTTTTAAGCAAGGGTAATATTCGTGCGGGCAGACAGTCGGGGCGTGTGCCTAAAACGACACCTTCTATATTATCTTCTGCTAAAGCGATTTCAAATCGTTCTTCGAGCTGGCTAACACGATCAAAGGTATTCGTATAAGACTGAAAATAAACGAGGAACTTTTTGGCTTTGTAACGCTTCGCAATTTTGTCCCGGTTGATAATGATCTGCTCTTTAAGTGCCTTATCTCGTTCCAGATGGTAGGCGGCAGAACCCCATTCGTCACAAAAAATGCATAATGGCATACGGCTATTGGGCTGACGATTGGGACAGCTTTCCGCGATGCTGACAGACACCTTATAGACCTTTTCACCAAAACGATTTTTATAAAACTGGCTAATGGGAAAATAGCGATGATTGCCCCAGTTGCTGAAGTCGGTTTTTTTATTCAAACAATAGATACTCAAACTATGATGCCCAGCCTTTGATAAAATGCTTAACTAGTGATTCAATCAATTCTTCTGAGCTGCAGGCAGAGTTAGCAAAAAGATTGTTATTAATCGATAGTGTGCAGATACCATGTACACTGCTCCACAGTACCCGGCTGGTTTTAGTGATTTCAAGCTGTGATTTATCGGGAGTGATATCTTTAAGCTGGACTTCAATTAAAGAAAAAAGCGCATTAGCCCGACTGAGATACCAGTCGGGCAGTTCTTTATCGGTCAAAACATTGCTGTCAAAGATTAATTCCCACAATCCGGGATGAGTGTGAGCAAATTGCAGATAAAGATTAGCATAAGCGAGAATATTTTGTTCTGCATCCTGTGTGCTGAGCTTAAGTTTTTGACAGTCCTGATAAAGAATGGCTAATGTCCGGGCATTAACATGTAAGAGTAAGTCTGGCAGGTTTTCAAAAATCTGATACAGTGTGCCGACGGTATAGCCCATTTTCGTGGCAATTTGCCGGGTACTGAGTTCGCTGGCAGATTTTTCATTGAGCAGTTCTTCAGTTGATTTGAGTGCTAATTCTTTAAGTTCTTCTCGTGAGTGATCGCTGCGTCTGGCCATTTTTTTTCCAATATCAAAGTGCATTTAAAGCGGTTTGTCAGATAAATTCAACAATGCTTAATAATTACTCTAAAACTGCTTTTTGTCAATACTTACTTACGGAGTGATCTATTATCAAAAGGGTGAAAAGAATGCGGCTGATGCTGGAGGTAGGGGATTCGATAGGCCGGATTAAACTGTTTTTGGCAGTCACCCAGCCTATGAATAATGCAGAGTCTACTTCTTATGCAGACCTACTTTTTCAGCTTTAGCTTTCCAGCCGGCAGGAAGATGATGTGAAATTCCCTTGTGACAAC
>WTAX01000514.1 GCA_013139395.1 Gammaproteobacteria bacterium
CACCACCATCAAAGAGTGAATTAAAAGACATATTACAAGCATTAGATATGAAACCAAGAGATTTGATGCGTAAGGGTGAAGCAGAATATAAAGAAAATAATCTGGCTGATGCCTCATTAAGTGATGAGCAGCTTATTGAAGCAATGCTTAAATACCCAAAATTAATTGAACGCCCGATTGTTGTAACGGCAGATAAAAAATATGCTTTAGGACGTCCGCCTGAGAGTATCTTAGATATTATATAAGTCACATGCCCATGATAATCAAAAAATTTATCATGGGCAGTAAAAACTAGTAACAAAACAGATTTATAAAAAAGACAGAATTTCCTTTTCAATATCCTGCATATCAATAATAGTATTATGAGCTATTTCTTTATCAAATAAATCATTAATAATAGCTGGAATGGTGATATCCGCTTCTTTAGCAATAGATTTTAGCGCATCAATATCATTGGCATCCTGCTCACCGGTCAGTGCATTAGCTATTGTGGGTGAAAACTTAGTCCATTCTGCTGTGGAGTAGGCAATAGTGGTTAAAGGCTTGTCCCGACAGGTATCATAGGCTTTAAAACAAGTCGCCGTATGTGGATCCATAAGATAACCATCAGCAAATGCATCTTTAATATATTGTTTGCCTTCATCATCTTCACAAAAATCAGCTGCAAAAATGCTCTGTAACTGAGTCAGTTCTGAAGCACTTAATTCATAATGCTTATCATTGTCCAGATTTGCCATGAACTCTTTGGAACGCTCAGCACCAAACATATCAAATAAAATACGCTCGACATTGGAAGATTTTAAAATATCCATGGCCGGTGAACTGGTAGAGATCACAGACATGTTACGTAAATCATATTGTCCAAACTTAATCAACTGGGTTAATACGTTGTTTTTATTTGAAGCAATTAAAATCTTCTCAACAGGCAGGCCCATCTTCAGCGCATAATAACCGCCAAGTGCATTACCAAAATTACCGCTGGGCACATCAAGATAAACCTTATCACCCATACTAATAGCATTAATGCGTACTAATTCAAGATAGCTGTAAATATGATAAATCAGCTGAAAAATGATACGGCCAAAGTTAACGGAATTAGCTGCTGATAAGTGAATATTTTTTTCTTTTAATTTTGCTTTGAATGCCGCCGAGCCTAATAAACGTTTTAAGGCATGTTGGGTATCATCAAAATCACCATGAATACCAATAACCTTCAGGTTTTCAGCATCTTCTGTGACCATTTGCAGACGCTGCACATCAGACGTACCGCCATCTGGATAGAGGCAGGCCACTTGCACATTATCACGGTTTTTAAATGTTTCTAGGGCTGCCGGACCGGTATCACCACTGGTTGCCGCAATAATAAGATAATTTTCATTACGTTTTTGTGCCAGAGAAGATAACACCACGCCAAAAGGCTGTAATGCCATATCTTTAAATGCCCGGGTAGGACCATGATAAAGTTCACTGACATAAAGATCATCCTTAACCTTCGCCAGAGGTACAGGCTTATCTGCATCATCAAATTTATCATATAAGCTCAAGGCTTCATCAATGACATCTGCATCTATATCAATTTCAAATGCGCTCAGTACGGCTTTAGCTAATGATTTATAATTAGAATCAATATGTTGTTGTAAAAAATCCAAACCCAGTTCCGGCAATGTTTTGGGGACATAAATACCACCAAAAGAAGCAATGGGAGCCAGTATGGCTGCAGAGAAAGTTACTTCTATAGGATGTTCCCCATCATTGCCGCGAGTTTCAATAAAATTCATATATTTACCTGTTTCCTAAACTTAATTCATTAACCTGTAGAATCGTAACTATTCAGCATATTGAAAATAAATTCCATTGAGAAACACACGCTGAATAATTACTAAAAACCTAATTATACCTAAGGCCGCCACAAAATTGTAGCCACAAAATTGTTAAATTCTTCACATTGTTTCACCTGAATATCACATACCTATTATCCAGCCCTACTAATGTCACTCCGGATTCATTATAATTGCCAATCTTTAACTCCTGACTCGTAAAACATATGGATAAACTCTACTCCCCTATCAGCCCTGAATTTGTCAATAAACCCGGCATGAAAAGTCACTGGGGAAAACTCTATGGCAGTGCATTAACTTTAGCTATCAGTAATCTTGCCCGGCAATCTGAGCAATTTATTACTCTGATTACTTCTGATATGCCGTCAGCACAAAAGCTGAAGTACGAATTATCCTTTTTTCTCGCTCAGTCCGATCTGAATATTCTCACCTTACCCGATTGGGAAACACTGGCCTACGATCAGTTTTCACCACATCAGGACATTATTTCAGAACGTCTGGCCACCTTATATCATCTGCCGTCACTTAAACAGGGTATTTTAATCGTTCCATTAAGTACATTAATGCATCGCTTAATGCCTCTGGATTATATTAATAACAATACCTTACTGCTTGATAAGGGTATGACGCTTGATATTGCCCGGTTTCGACGTGATCTGGAAAAAAGAGGCTATCGCTGTGTTGCCAATGTCTACGAGCATGGTGAATTTGCCGTACGCGGCAGCATCATTGATCTGTATCCCATGGGTAGTACTGTGCCCTATCGAATCGATCTCTTTGATGATGAGATTGACTCAATTAAGACGTTTGATATAGAAACCCAGCGTTCCACAAATACGATTGATTCTATCAATATGATGCCTGCCCGGGAGTTTCCTTTAGATAAAGAAACCATTGATTTTTTCCGCGAGCAATATCGCAATACACTGGGCGGAGAATTAACTGACAGCATTATTTATAATGAAGTAGGACAAGGCATTTCACCCGCTGGTATTGAATATTATCTACCCTTGTTTTATCAGCAAAGCACAACATTATTTGATTTTTTACCTGAACAAAGCATCATTATTAACTTTACTGATCTCGAAGCAGTAACTGATCAATTTATTAATGATACTGAACAGCGCTACGAACAATACCGGCATAATATCACACGCACAATTTTAGAACCAGCACGACTTTTTTTACGCACTAATGAATTATTTGCGCAATTAAAAAATTATCCTCGAATTATATGTCAAAGTTTTGAATTTGAAGAAAAAGCCGGGGTTTACAATTTCAGCAGTGATAAACCGCCCTCATTAACTATTTCAACCCAGACTGCCACACAAATAGAAAGCGCATTTGACCCATTACTGGCCTATTTAAAAACAGCTGAAAATAAGCAGCAACGTATTTTATTTTGTGCTGAAACGGCAGGTCGTCGTGAAACACTATTAGAGCTATTTAAACCCTACAAAATATACCCAAAAAAATTCGCCAGCTGGAGTGACTTTCAGGCGTCAGATAAAGCATTGGGGATCTGTATTGCACCGCTTAGTGAAGGTTTGCAGTTAGCGGATATCGCCTTGATCAGTGAATCTCAGCTCTATGGCCAGCAGGTCATGCAGCGGCGCAGAAGAAAGAATAAGTCTCAGGATAACGATGCTATTATTAACACTCTGGCAGAGTTAAAGATAGGCGCTCCTGTGGTACATGAAGATAATGGTGTGGGACGTTATTTAGGCCTTGAGACAATCACCCTGGGTGATGAAACGACTGAATTTTTAGCACTGGAATATGCCGGTGGTGATAAGCTCTATGTCCCTGTTGCCGCATTACACCTGATCAGTCGTTATACCGGCTCAAATCCGGACAATGCACCACTGCACAAACTGGGCAGTGGTCAATGGGAAAAAGCAAAACGTAAAGCACGTGAAAAAATTCGGGATGTTGCTGCTGAGTTACTGGAAATTTATGCACTGCGAGAAGCACAGCAAGGTCATATCTATCGTTTTG
>WTAX01000511.1 GCA_013139395.1 Gammaproteobacteria bacterium
TAATGCTATTATTTTTAAATGCCTGTCAGACATATTTGCCTATTGCCACTCAGATGGAAGACACTGAAAATAGCGCCTGCCCAAAGAATATTGAACAAATAGAATTGGCAGATATTGATTATTTACTTTATGCCAATAGAATGGTTGATGACATGATACAGGATCACAATGTTCAGGCAGCACTGAGCTCTAATCGATTAAAGATAGCCATACAGCCCATTAGTCATGACAATAATAGCGCACAAATAAATATGGATGCTATTAATCTGGCGATAAAAAATAGAATATTACGCTCAGGCCAGTTTATCATTGTTAATGATAAGCAGTCAGCCAATGTTTACTTAACAGGTGCGTTTAGCAATAAAGCAGTACAATCAGCTCACTGCATGGAAAACTTTGAACAGTTTTCCATGCAATTAAAAAATAACCAGACAGGTCAACTGATCTGGTCAGATAAAAAACAATTCAAATAATGGCAAAATTACCAGAAAAAACCAAACAGATTGCACAAGTACATGCGCAATTAATTAATAGTGTCGTCATGGCCTGTCATAATAAAGCTATAGCACCTCAGTTAGAACCGGTTCTGCAATCATCGGCTCAAAATGGCTGGATTGATTTAGTGACACGGATCAGAAAAATTTTAGCCGGTTCTCGTAATAGCAAATTATTAGTGGGTCTTGATGAAGAAGATGCAGCCATTATTCTGGCTATTTTAGTCGGCCTTCAGGACTCAAGCCAATTACCCAAATTAACGGATGAAAAAGATTCACAATTTGCTGCTCCCGGTTTAGCAAAAATGATTGATGCCGCTGCAAAAGGTGATGTAACTGCCCTGTCAGCACTGAGTGGGATGGCTGAACAAATGGTCGCAACAACCGGTGATATGCGTTACCTTGGTGCCATGATACAGCCAATAATAAATGGTGAGAGAGACTTAAAACGCTTAACCCGAAATATGAATGAACAAGGAGTACAATTAGTAGAAGGCTTATTGGAAGAATTAGAACAGCTCAATTCACAGTAAAACATCGCTTATTCCCCGCCCTCAATCCCCTCTCTTAAATAAGAAAAGAGGGCAGATGATATAAAACCACCCATGAATTTAAGAAAAATATGATACAACTATACTTTATGATCAGTGTGCTAATAGGAGTTATCGTCATTGCCGACAGTCTTTTTTTGTTCAAGGCAAAAGGCATTTATGAAAATAATAAAGTGCTGTCTATAACAACAGGTATTGAATTTATTTGGGCAGTT
Source organism: Gammaproteobacteria bacterium (assembly GCA_013139395.1). Classification (GTDB taxonomy): domain Bacteria; phylum Pseudomonadota; class Gammaproteobacteria; order GRL18; family GRL18; genus GRL18. The sequence goes on from WTAX01000511.1 coordinate 1,261, forward strand.
ATTTCAATTATTGCAATATTTAACGTTAGCTTTTCCCAATGGCAATTACTAATCCCCAGCCTTTATGTAATACACAATATTTTTGGCTGGGCATACGGCGTATATTTGCTTTCAAAATCACCAGAAGCACTTGAAGATCTCACACAGTTTGTTGTCCCCATGTGGTATGTAAAATTTTGTGTCAGCTACGGCATTGTTTTTACCCTGCTTTGTATACTTGCTGTACTATTCTAATAACTCTATTCTAAAAACGAACTATCACTAGCACATGAAGTGGTTTGTGAAGAACCACTTACTTAGCTATAAAAAGATAATTATAAAAAGACAAACAAATGACAATAGAAAAAACATTAAACGAACGCAGCGGTGAAAAATGTGAACTTTGTGGTTCTACAGATGAACTGCTGGTTTATGATATGAATGAAGACTCAAATTTAGACAAAACAGCTGATAAGAGCATTTTGCTGTGCCGGAATTGCCAGCAGCAAATTGATGATGCGGATAATATGGATGTCAATCACTGGCGTTGTTTAAATGACAGTATGTGGAGCCAAGTGCCGGCAGTGCAAGTAATGGCATGGCGTATGCTGACTCGTCTGCGTGCCGAAGGATGGCCTCAGGATTTGTTGGATATGATGTATCTTGATGATAACATGTTAGCATGGGCACAGGCTGCAGGTGAAGGTGATTCAGATGATGATACAGTGAAGCATAAAGACAGTAATGGTGTTGTTCTGAAAGCAGGCGATACTGTTGTCATTATTAAAGACCTCAATGTAAAAGGCACCAGTTTTACCGCCAAACGTGGAACAGCTGTAAGAGGAATATCATTAGTTACAGACAATCCAGAACATATCGAAGGACGAGTGAATGGACAGCAAATTGTAATATTGACAAAATTCGTGAAAAAATCGTAACTAATCCTCTTTTCTTCCTGAAGTGATTATAGTGAAAAATATTCTGTGTGCATGTTTGCTCTATGTACTTTATAATTTAGGAAAGATGAATAGGAATTATTATCGGCAGCTGTATTTATGGCATTAGGAACAATGGGATTTAAGGGGTTCTATCTTGATAATGTCGTGTTTAAACCTAAATTAATCAGTTGAATCGTAGCGAGAGCGATCAAGGTGCTGTAGATTCAAGGCTTTGCAGGTTATTTTGGATTTATTCGTAGTCACCCTACGGGTGAATTCAAAATATTCTGAAAAGTCTTGAAGATTCAGTGCATTGGACGCTCGCAGTAGGTTCAACTGATTTATTTAGGTTAAATGTAGCCTGTTCCAATAATGTTTTACTATTCCTCTGGCAAGTTGGATACGTACCTTCAGAAAATTATTTTCAGGGTATTCATTTATTTCTCCTGTGTTACTTGTGATTATTTGGAAGTTTAAATTGAAAACAATACACTATCTTTTTACTCTGTCTTTTTTTATCTTCAACACTTATGCCCATTCAGCACAAAGTGTTAAAAACGAACACAATACTAATTCTGACGATGAAGCAGCACTACTAATGCTTTTGCAAGAAGAAACTGAAATTGCCACAAAAACCCGGCTCAACGCGGATTTTGTTCCTGGTATGGTTACTGTATTACATGGTGATGAACTCTTGCAGCAAGGTGTGTTAAATGTCTGGCAAGCATTAGGCAGAGTCCCTGGAATGGAAGCAACGCTGGATAAAATTGGTAGTCGAATTGTCAAGGTCAGAGGGATTGGCGGTTCTTTTGCTTCCGGCAATCTGAAAATTATGCTTAATAATGTGGCAATGAATTCAACCTTATCCGCTTTATCACAACCCGTGATGAATATGCCCATTGAACAGATAGAACGAATCGAAGTGATGCGCGGGCCTGGCTCTGCCATTCATGGTGAATTTGCTTATGCCGGCGTTGTTAATGTCATTACCCACACTCAAAAGAAAATGGCCTTTGCCGGCATTGCAGAGCATGATTCCTCTCTGGCAGGTGGTGTCTGGAACTGGAGTAATAAGGAAAACAGATTCAATGCCTCATTAAATCTGGCCACTTCTGAAACTGATGGTGCCGATGTTAAACAGGGAACTGATGCCTTGCATCTTACCGGGGCTCAGGTAGGAATGAATCAGTCTGCAATTTCATATGCACCGGGGCGTGCAACAGAAGACCGTGAATATCATTCCCTGTTGTTCAATCTGGACTATCATGACTTTTCCCTGAGTGCCCAGTGGCTCGAAGATGAAAACGGTGCGCACTTTGGAACTGTGGATGTCTTACCGCCACCGAATGGTAATGATCATTATAAAAATGAATTTAAAACGCTGGAAGCTATGCAGCAGTTTAAATTCTCAGACACGATAAGCAGTGATGTTAAAGTAGGCTGGCTGGAATATGTCAATAAATTTGACATCACAGCCCTCCCTCCCGGCTATAGTTTTCCTGTCACATTAAACGATGGTTTTTTAAGTGATGGTTATTATAAAGAAGAAAAATATTACACTAATATAAACCTTTTCTGGAATGCCTCTGAGCAAAATGCCATTCTGCTTGCATTTGAATATTCTAAAACTGAAGTGAAAGATGCCTGGCAGGATAATAATGTCAGTCCACTTTTTGTGCCGCTGAATGAAAAACAACGATTCACCGGTGAAGACGGTGTGAACTGGCCGGAAGAAGGCCAGAGCCGTGAGATAAGCAGCATTACCTTACAGGATGAACTGCGGCTTACTGAGGATTTGGCCATCACTTTTGGTGTCCGTTATGATCACTATGATGATATTGGTGATAATGCTTCACCCAGGCTGGCAGCTGTCTATCGTCTTAACGAACGACATATCATAAAAGGTCAGTATGCACAGGCATTTCGCCCTCCAACGTTTTTTGAAATGGTTTATACACCCGATATTGAACCAGAGATTATTGATACCTATGATATCGGCTATATTTATAAGGGTGTGAAAACAGGCTTTAAAACAACTGCTTTTTATTCCAAGCTGGATGACATTATTGTGGGATTAAATCCCTATGGATTTGAGAATAGTCAGGGAGCCACCATCAAAGGGATTGAATTTGAACTTGACCACAAGTTTAATAACAAAGTCTCTTTTGACGGTAATTTATCCTATTCTGATAGTAAGGATGACGCCACCAAACGTTCCATAGCGGGTACATCAAACTGGTTGTCTAATCTTAGCCTGAATTATCAACCGGTCCACTATTTTGATTTTTCTATAACTTATCAATATGTAGGTTCAAAATATCGTGAACAAAATGATCCTCGAGATAAGTTGGATGCCTATGGTGTTGTTAATTTGGCGGCCACTTTTTCTGATCTGCTGGGTAAAGGGACAGCTTTACAAATCGGTGTTAATAATCTCTTTGATGAGGATGTGCGCTATCCTGCTCCGATGACGACTGATATGACGGGTTTTAGTTTCCCGGCTTATGAAGAAGATTACCAGCGTTCAAACAGCTGGTGGTGGGCGAGATTTCAATATGAATTCTAAATCGAGGATAGTTTCTTAGCTCTGATGATTTTTATACGTCGCAACCTACAAGGTTTATTTCGTCAATTTTTTTTGCTGCTGACTTTATTTGCCTGCCTGTTTAACTCATCGGTTATTTTTGCTGGTGAGGATGACATTCGTCGACGGGTTGCCTTTAAATTATTTCGTGCAACTTTAGCAGCTGACACAAATATTGAGCAAAAAGCCAGTCATGGTGAATTGATAATAATCCTTCTTTATAGTGGCAATACTTTCTACGATAGAATCAGAGCAAATAACTTTGTTGAGCAATTAAAGAAAAATAATTCTTTCAAAAATATTCGTAATAAGCCTGTCAAAATAAAATTGTTCTCGGAACAAGCATTTCTAAATGAATCAAAATCTAAGAAAATAGTTTCAAATTTGGCTGGTATTTATCTTCTGGATGAATTACCTGAAACAGCCATTCATGCCATCATACGTCAGGCAACAAAATATCAAATCATTACTTATTCGCCATTTAAAGGCGATGTTGAAAGGGGTGTTTTGGGCGGCCTGTCTGTTGAAGCTAAAGTGAGACCCTATATTAATATGAAGACTCTCAGAGAATCAAAGATTCTCCTAAAACCATTTTTTATGAAGGTTATTAAGTACTATGAACCTTAAAAATACATACAAAGTTTCAAGCAATGTTGTTGCTTTTAGTGTCAGTTTTTTATTGCTGGCCATCGCATTAGTCAGTTTAATGTTAGGCTATTGGCAGATGAGTCTGGAACCCAGATTATCGGAAGCAGCCAATACTCACGCACAACTTGTTGGTCACTCACAAGCCGCCAGTCTGGCAACTATTATCTCTTCAAAAAATCCTGAAGAGATGAAAAATAATCTTGATAAAGAAGTGGATCGTATTTTACTTCTTACAGAACCAATGACTAAAGCAAAACTATTTAAAAGAATTTCAATCCAATTGGATTACGATGTTGTTCAGGCTCTTTCAGGCAGTTTGAATTTTACTCGTGGTAATGAACACTGCGAAAATTGCATCCAGGTAGAAAATGCGCTTTATTCAAATTCGAATGATGAATTATTGGGTATAGTTAAGTTCACACTTAATAAAGAAATTTTTCTAAAACTGAAAAATGATCTGGAACATAGGTTATTTACAGAAGCCTTAGTGGTTTTTTTACTGCTGTTTTTTGTCTGGTTTATTACCCTTAATCTGATCATCAGACTCAATAAACAAAAATACTCGAGAAAACAGATAGAAGATGCTTTACGACAAAATGAAAAGAAATATTATCGTCTGACAAACAATCTGAATAACTATTTTACTTATAGAAAAGACACTAATGGTGAAATAATACACATGAGCGATTCGGTAGAACAAGTCATCGGTTATTCGCTTGATGATATTATGATAAATTTTGACAAATATACTACTGGTTCTGAAAGCACTCTTGCCAATATACAAAAAACAGCCTTTGATGACGAGCAAATAAGCTATGAAGTTGAAGTGAAAGCAAAAGACGGCAGTATTCATAATATTGAATTATCAGAAATAACCATTCGTGATAATGATAATCAAATTATAGAATACGAAGGAATTGCTCATGATATCACTGAACAGAAAAGATATGAAAAACAATTGTCTGATTCTAAAGAACAGGCTGAACTGGCGAATAAAATAAAAAGCCAGTTCCTTGCCAATATGAGTCATGAAATCAGAACACCTTTGAATGGCATTATTGGCCTGGGGCAAGTGTTATTAAAAAGTGAATTGACCAGCAAGCAGCGCTTACATTTACAAAAAATTAATACCTCTTCTGATTTACTACTGCATCTGGTTAACGAAATTCTTGATTTTTCAAAAGTAGAATCTGGTCAAATGGAATTAGATAAAGTTAACTTTTCTATTCAGGATGTTGTCAATAATGTCTGTGAACTGCTGATAGATAAAGCAATACAAAAAAATATTCAGCTGAGTTTTTTTATTGAACCTGATGTTCCAGATATTATGATGGGTGATCCATTACGATTGAGTCAGATTTTAATGAATATTACCAATAATGCTATTAAATTTACCGAACAGGGTAAAATTGACATTCATGTTGATCTCAGCATGAAAGATGAACACTCTTATACTCTGCTGTTTAAGATTAAAGATACTGGTATTGGTCTTTCTCCAAAAGACATTAGTAAATTATTTAAGGAGTTTTCTCAGGTGGATAGCTCAATGAGTCGTAAATTTGGAGGTACGGGACTTGGCCTGGCAATCTGTAAAAAATTAGCTCATTTGATGCAAGGACGTATCTGGGTAGAAAGTCAACCTGAGTTCGGCAGTACATTCTTTTTTACTGTGCGTTTAGAACGAATTTCTACTGAAAAAAATACTGACTTTTATAAGTCCAATAAGGAGATAAAATCAGATAACACATTTCATTCGTTAGATGATAATGATTTTAATGCTAGTCAATCAATTGAATCAGGATCTTCAGTACCAAAGATTCTGCTTGCCGAGGATAATAAGATTAATCAGGTCGTTGCTCTAAATTTTCTAGAAGAGGTAGAAGCTGAAGTTGTTGTCGTTAATAATGGGCGTGAAGCACTGGAACGAGTTCAGAAAGAACATTTTTCATTAATATTAATGGATCTTCAAATGCCTGAAATGGATGGTTTTGAAGCAATGGAGCATATTAGGGCTATACCTGCTTATGCCAATTTACCCATTATTGCCATGACTGCTCATGCCATGCTGGGTGATAGAGAAAGGTGTTTGAAAAAAGGAATGAATGACTATTTGGCTAAACCAGTTGATATGGATATCCTTATTGATACTGTTAATAGGTGGCTCAATATCAATCATAGTGATACAAATACTTCAATCACAGATCACTGAACTAAAAATTGCTGCTGAACAATTTAAAATATTAATTGAATGCAGTAATTAAGCGAATATATGGTAAATTTGGTTTAAGTAGATAAGGAAATAAGAAGTGATAGATAAAGAGCAAATTCCCAAAGAATTATTACTTCTCTTAGAAGAAAAATTTCATGGTAAAATGGATGAAATTGATTTTCCACCGCCTGTGTTTGCTGCAATGAAGGGTGAACTGATTGATTATAATATTGAACAAGAATTTTTAATCAATCGATTTCCAATACTAACAGAGCAGCTTAATCCCTATGGCAATATGCAGGGAGGCATAATAGCCGCTGCTATTGATAACACGATCGGGCCATTGAGTATGCTGGTTTCACCACCTAATTTTACGCGCCATATCGAAGTAAAATATAGCCAGGTTGTCTCTGCTGAACTTGATTATATTTATGTGACAGCCAAATTTATCCAGAAAAAAAAACGGCAACTATTTTTTGAAGCAGTTGTTGAAGATAGTCATGGTGAAAAATTAGCTTCAGCAAAATCAATACATTGGCTTATTGAGTAAAATAATATAACAAGGAAAGGTAATGAATAAAAAACATGGATGGTCTTTTATAATTATGATGATGATGATTAATATCTGTATTAATCATCAAGTTAGCGCTAACAGTTTTAATCAATTAAAAAAAAATAAAGTATTACTTGAAGCAGAACAATTTACTCAATTAGAAAATGAATTAAAAAACATACTCAATTCCATTGATTCTGGAGAAGTCCTGGATACTAAAATTGCCGATGCATATCTTGCCTTCGCAACGGGAGATCCAAAACAGAAAGAAAAAATTGATGCATGGATTACCTCTAAGCCAGACTCTGCTCTGGGCTATTTAGCACGATGTAACTATTATGAAGCTGTTGGTATGCTGCATCGGGGACGTAGATATGTGTCGAATACGGCAAGAAAAAGTTTGAGACAAATGCGTGATGATTTTATTCAGGCAATTCCAGATTGTAATAAAGCAATCACGTTGAATAATAAACTATCACTGGCTTATGCACTCATTACAAGAATGGCGATGGTATTAGGGCAGGATAAGCTGGTAAAAACCGCAACCACTCTCGGATTGAATGAAATTCCTGATTCGTACTTAATACATGATCAGTACTTCTTCAGCTTTACATCACGTTGGGGAGGCTCTATGTATGAATTACAAAATGCTATTAGCTCCCGATTTGAGCAGCTAAGCAGCGATGATAAACTCAGTCCTTTATTAGGTTTTGATTTGTATTTTAAAGGTCGTGAAGCTGATCAGCATAAAAATTATGAACAGGCACTTAATTTTTATCAACGTGCAGAAAAAGAATATCATTTCAACAGCAAAATTGATCAAGCTGATATGTTGTATCAATTGAAGAGAAAGGATGAGGCGCGTGAAATATATGAGCAGCTTATAAAAAATGGTACGCTGAAATTAGCTCCCTATAATAAAATGGCGGCAATAATGAATTCAAAAAACAAACATAACGAAGCCATTGACTATCTGGATAAGCTCATTGAAATAGAGCCGTATAATCCGAATAACCTGACCTATCGGGGTATCACTTATCTATGGTTGAAAGATGCAAAAAAAGCAAAAGCTGATTATGACAAAAGCATGGTCTACGGTAAATACAATGCTTATGCACGTTATAATCGCGGCAAATCAAACATGTATGCCGATCCAAAAGAAGCCCGAAAAGATTTACGGGCAGCCTATGAGTTACGTCCTGATATAATTAATTATGCATTTTTTTATGGCGTGATATTATATGAACAAAAAGACTGCCGCTACACTGGCCCTTTTACCGTTTATGACAAATTGTGTGCTAATAAAAAATGTGATGAAAAAAAGATCAGCTGGGTTAAAGATGTTTTATTAAAAGCAAAAAAATCATGCGGATAAATAAATAAGGAGTAACTATGAAAAAAAATATTTCAGTGATAACGAGTATTTGTCTTTTTCTTTTTGCACCGATAATATATGCCGGTGGTTCAGGCTGGACGGATATTGTTAACATTGCGGAGTTGGTTCCGACAGCTCGTCATTACTATGAGTTGAAACTCCAGGTTAAGGAAAATCCCAGCGACTGTCGAAATAAAGAATGGTTCTATCAGGATTATAGTGCCACGGGGTCAGATAAAATGTTTGACACATTACTAAAAGGAGTAACATCAGGTTTTAAATTACGAGTCTATGTGACGGGAAGATGTAATTTAAATGGCTATTCTGAGATCACATCTGTTAGTATTAGTCCTTAAATCTAACTAGTGTTCATCCATAAATAGCTGTTTCTTTTCTTCCCCCTTTTTCAAAGGGGGACAGAGGGGGTTTAAGTTGTTGATTTGCAACCCCCTCAATCCCCCTTCTACCAAAAGTAGGCGCCCTGAGGCGAAGAAGGGGGAGGTT
>WTAX01000435.1 GCA_013139395.1 Gammaproteobacteria bacterium
TAGGTCTATTTAAGCGTAAAGTCTATTATTAAGAATAGGAAACTCAATGCGTAATTTCAACCTATTGAAGGATAGCGATAGGCAATTCAATGACACTTTTCAATCCATTACCCCAAATTAATCAGTCGAATCGTTACGAGAGCGATCACTAAAAGTAGGCTTCTTGAGGAGAAGTGCTGGAGATTAAAGGCTTTGCATCCTGTTTTCGAACAATTGTAAATGGCCGCTAACTGGAAATAAATCCCAAAACTGAGCAAGCTATTAAATGTCGGTTTTAGGTCATTACCGACTTGGTTAAGAACCAATCAATATCAAAAATTTGGTTCTTTACCTAAACTTTTCAGGCACCCGAAATGGCGGCTTCACGCCCAAACCTGCCATTTGTGTAAATTTAGCTGAATATAAATTTATCTAAAAAGCGGAAATTTAAATATCGCTATTTTTATCCTAAGAATTATCCAAACATCCTAATTAAGTAACATAAATTTTTTGTTAAAAAAAATAAAAAAAACTGATTATTGCCTTGCATCATTGGATTACTTGTAATGCTTCTGGCAATATTGTTGCTCTTGGGCTTGATGGGAATAATCTTATAGGTTCAATCCCTGCAGAGATTGGCAATCTCACGAATTTAACAGTTCTTTTTCTTTGTAATAATCAACTATTTGTTATCAGTGATGACCATCTATTCACTAATAAGTTCCTCAAAAAAAATATTTTTTTCAGTATTAAGACATGATTCACATTCCCATAAATTGAATCGGTACTCGTGATAATCATCACCGAAAAAAATATTATTTTGTTCGACAATTACTGCAACTTAATTATTAAAAGATAATTCTATTAATAAATTTTCAATTAATACTGATTCGGAGTAATTTATGAAAAATCAAACCCATGATAAAAGTCGTCGTGCAATCTTGAAAGGGCTTGTTAGTATTCCCGTGCTAGCCATCGCGGGTTACCAGCCCACTTCCTATGCCGCTATGCTTTCTGCCGATGACCCTACTGCCAAAGCGCTGTCCTATACGGAAAAAAGCACGACAGAGGGTCAAACCTGTGCCAACTGTAGCCTTTACCAGGGCGGCACCGCTGCTGCCGGTCCATGCCCCATATTCCCGGATAAAGATGTAGCCGCACCAGGTTGGTGTAAATCCTGGGCTGCCAAGGCCTGATTGTCCGGAAGCCATAGGGTCAAACCTAATTAAAAGGGGATGGAGGGGTTGATTTTAATCACTTATTTGAATTGGTCATTTTTTAATCTCTCCGTTCCCTTTTACATTTACTAGTTTCCCTTATATCTACGCATAACCTGTTGCACGTCTGACTCGTGTAAAAGACGTCGATAGAGATGGCGATAAGGATTATATGTTCCGCTTCATCGTTTCTGAAACAGGTATCATTTGTGGTGATACTGAGGCTACATTAACAGGGGTAACATTAGAAGGTGAATCTTTCATCGGAACCGATTCAATTATTACTGTTCGTTGTGTTCCAGTTACTATCGTGAACGGAATGAAGTTATCTGATTAATAAAAAAACAGCGTTCGTAAAGAGATATGGTTCTTCAAAAATTTAAGGCAGCTTTCGGGCTGCCTTTTGTGGAGTGTTTGCTATAAACATTTTACTGTCATATAAACTACATGTTTGTACTCATAGTTTAAATTTTGAAAAAGTTTTATATCAACTTTTGAAGAGCCGCTATGTGGAAATAAATCTATATAATAGACAAACTATTATTGGCTGCTTTAGGTCATGAGTGTTAATTGAGAAAAAAATGAAATTCTTTAAAATTTGAAAAGAATTAAAATTACCCTTTACGTCCCTTATGTGTAGATCCCAGTTATGTGTAGTTTAACATCAACAATTACCTGTGAAGCGCTTTATAATTGTGTTCCTGAACAATTCAACTTTCATTAACTTAACATAATTTTATTGATATCCTGAAGTTAAGAGGCACCAACTCAGGAGATCACAATGAAATTCTCACAACAATCAACCGCCTGGCTACTTGATGGCCCGTTATTTCCTTATATAGAAACTTATAAACAATATTTCATCCAGGAGGGTTCCTGTTCTTCGGAAACCATTAAATATTATTTGTATTGTTTTGCACATTTCGCTCATTGGTTAACTCAATCTAACCTCGATATTCATTATATAAATGAGGAAACAATTCATACGTTTATTAATGAATACCTGACAAATTGTAACAACATAAGCAAATCTAACGCTTCAGATACACATTCAGCTCTTCTTCATTTGATTAATATTCTTAATAATGGAATATCAAACAATCCAGTTACAGAAAAAACTCCCGTAGATAACGAGTTACAAGATTTTGATGATTACATGAATCATGTCAAAGGACTTGCTAAAAAAACACGCCTTCAATACTTTTATATAACCAAACGGTTACTTACAGAGCTGTTTTCTCGCACTCCAGTTGTAATTTCAGCGATTACACCAGAGGATGTTCGTCAATTCATAAGCAGGCAAAAGCAACGCTATACAACATCTGGAAACTTTAGTTTACTTATCTCCGCATTAAGAGGCTATTTTCGTTATCGAATAATGCTTGGCGATCAAGTAGGCCATTTGATTGGAGTAGCAAACTATCCAGCCCACTGGCAACTTTCTTCATTACCTGAAACTCTCAGTAATGAAGAAGTAGAGTGCTTACTAAAATCGCTTGATGATCATGATAGGCCATCACCTCTGAGAACAAAAGCCATCGTGCACTGCGCTTTAGATCTGGGGTTAAGAGGAAGCGAAATCGCCAGGCTTGGTCTTGATGACATTGATTGGCAGTCAGGGACGATTACCCTGAAAAAGACGAAGAGTCGGCGTGAAGATTTAATGCCTTTACCTGATGCAACTGGTACTGCACTGGCTGACTATCTGAGGTTTGAGCGTCCCAAAACCATTAATAATCGTTCTGTGTTTGTAAGAAGCACTCCATCACGAGAGCAACCCGTTAACTACGATTTTATTCGCTATGCAATACGCCATGCTTATGTCCGTGCTGGGTTGCCATACACTCGGGTTCATTTATTAAGGCACACGATGGCCAGTCGATTGCTTGAAAAAGGCAGTTCCCTCAAAGAGATTGCCGATGTTCTTCGGCATCGCTCATTAAACACGACAATGATCTATGCCAAGCTTGATAGTCGAAACCTTGTTGAAGTTGCATTACCATGGCCAGGGAGCACATCATGAAGACACATATCACAATGCAGATGCATGCTAATAATTATCTGAATGAACGTCGTGATCTGGGATTTATTTTAAGATCTTCAGGCCAATCAATAAATGAGTTTGCTCATTATGTCGATATTTTTAAGTGCAAAAGACCATTGACCGTTGAGATTATGGCAGATTGGGCAAAACAGGATAAATGGAAAAGCAATAATCCTTTAACCTGGGCTCGAAGATTAAAAAAGCTACGACCATTTGCACGCTATCTACGGCAGTTTGAACCAGAAACTGAGGTGCCAGATAAATCTGTTTTTGGTAGCGTCAACCAGAGATTAACACCTCACATTTATACTGAAAATGAGATTATAGATTTACTGGCTGCAACACGTCATCTCAAACCTAAAAATGGTTTACGCAGTGCAACATATGAGACGCTCTTTGGTCTTCTTGCATCAACAGGCATGCGTGTTTCAGAATCGCTGCATTTGTTAAATAATGATGTTGATCTTAAGCATGGCATGCTCACCATACGACAAACTAAATTTACTAAATCACGGTACGTGCCATTACATCCCACAACTACCGAAGCACTAAGAAAGTATTACTCAGTGCGTAATTCATATATTGAAACGACAGATGATGCATCATTCTTCATTGGTTCCTGTGGTCAACACCTGGGACAGCCATTGAGTTTAAGACAAGTTGAATATACTTTCTCTGGTCTACGTCACCAAATGAACTGGATAAACCGCGGTGGTCATAATGCTCCACGGATTCATGACTTGAGGCATACATTTGTCGTTCGTCGCATGATATTTTGGCATGCTCAGGATATGAATATTGACCAGCATATGTTGTCATTAGCCACTTATGTAGGACATTCAACAGTGACTACAACATACTGGTATCTTACTTGTGTTCCTGAACTGATGGCATTAGCGGGAAATAAGTTCGAATTGTTTTCACAAACACTGGAGAATGATTATGACTAATACATCAGCGCCACAATCAGTATCATTTGCAACATTGGTTCAGTTATTTTTTACGGAATATCTCATATCACAGCGAGCCATGAGTTCCTGTACGATAGCGTCATATCGAGACTCAATGATGTTGTTTTTGGATTTCACACAAAAACATATCGGGAAAGCCCCAACAGAGTTAAATCTAGGGGATATCAAACCGGATTTGATTTTGGCATTCCTTAACTATCTTGAGCAAGAGCGGCACAATGCTGTGCGAAGTCGTAATTTGAGATTGGCTGCGTTACGTACATTCCTGAATTTTGCTGGTCGACGAGATATTTCTTATCTACAGGATATCGAACAGGCTTTAGGCGTACCAATGAAACACTTTGAAACACCAATGCTTGATTATTTATCACGTGAAGAAATGATTGCGATACTTGGACAACCAGGTAAAACCTGGACATCTAAGCGGGATCATCTACTAATAAACATGCTGTACAATACAGGTGCACGTGTCTCTGAAATCATCAAAATAAGAGTAGATGATGTTATTTTAGATGGAGCCGCTTTTGTTCATTTACACGGCAAGGGACGCAAAGAGCGCTCAACACCTTTATGGAAGAGTACGGTTCAGGAAATTCGGGGCTGGTTACGACAGAATCCTGGATTGGTTTCTGATTCAGCAATGTTACCCAATAAAAGCGGTAATACGATGACACGATTTAATGTGACTCAACGACTTAAAATTGCTGTTGATAAAGCAAGTAAAACATATAAGGTTCTCTCTAAAAAGAGAATCTCTCCGCATACCATCAGACATACAACGGCCATGCACCTGCTCCAGTCAGGTGTCGCTTTCAGTGTAATAGCATTATGGCTAGGACATGAAAGTATTACTACAACGCACAGGTATGTTGAAGCCAACTTGGTTATGAAACAAGAAGCACTGGAAAGGCTCCAGGAAACTTCTGTGAATATGAGCAGATATTCT
>WTAX01000502.1 GCA_013139395.1 Gammaproteobacteria bacterium
AATGGCCTTCTTTTAAATCAAATTGTTGTACCTGGTTTAAAAGAGGAATTTATTTCAGCTGCAAATGAAATAATCAATTCTAAAATAGTTGGTTTTGATACCGAATCAAAACCAGTTTTTAAAAAAGGTCAGAAAAATGATGGTCCGCATGTTGTCCAATTTTCACTATTGGATAAAGCCTTTATTTTTCAGCTTCACCATAAACATTGTTTGGAGTATTTACTTGAGATATTCCAGTCAGATAGAGTTGTTAAAGTTGGTTTTGGGTTAAAGTCAGACAAATCTCATATTTACAATAAGTTTGGTGTAAAACTCAATGCTGTATTGGATCTTAATTCAGCTTTTCGAGAAAAAGGTTATCGTGGTCAAATAGGTGCCAGAGGTGCTGTTGCCATAGTATTTAACAATGAATTTAATAAATCTAAAAGTATATCAACATCAAATTGGGCAATTTCTTGTCTGTCTAAAAATCAGCTGTTGTATGCGGCAAATGATGCTTATGTCGCACTGTGTGTGTATAACAAACTTAATCAATAACAAGGTATTTCATTTTTTCAGAAATTTGATTGGAATATAGAAATGGGAATTATTTGTTATGAGGCTACAAAGTAAAGAGGTGAATAATTGCAAACAGTAGTTAAAAAATGGTTTCAAGACAAGGGATATGGCTTTCTTGAAAATGGGACAGGTCCAGATATTATGGTGCGAAAAACAGAACTTATTAACTGTCCATATCTTAAGGTTGGTTCATTAGTAGAATTTGAGTGCCATACTGACGACCGAGGGTTAATTGCTAAAAAGGTTAGTCTTTTACGTAAAAATAATAACATACAGAATAAACATCGTGGCTCTAGAACACACCCTTTTGGAGTGATGACATAAGGAGTTTGGTAATGACTTTAAAACATTTAAAACAAAGTTCATGGACAATTGAACAAGCCAACCAACAAGTTAAACAGGAATATGATGAGCAATATTGGCAATTTCTGGTCAGGCTAATTAATATCAAAGAGGTTAAATGGAATGTTAATAATAATACCATTGATTTTGCTGAGTACATTCCACTAAAAACACTATTTAATGAAGTGCTAGAGAGAATACCGACAGAAGAGTTTATGGTTGAAAAATGTCATGTATGCCAACATTATTTTAATGTAAACAAAGATGATGGTATATTTGGTGATACCGAAAAGTTGACACACTTCATTTGCAAAAAATGTGCTCATTCATTAACAGCCTGGGAATTCTATCAAAATCACTTGAAGACTTGAAGGTGTGATAACAAGTAAGGATAGATTGTGCGAAGCCACAATCTTATCCGAGAGTTTATTGAAGAGACAGAAGCCATGTTTCTTAGAGAAAACTTAAAAACCTCAGATAAAGATATCAATTCACAGTTTTAGCAAACTTATTACATAAAACACAGCAACAACACCCTGATTGGTGGTGTTCAAGACGAAGGGTTAAGGACCAGGCACTAAAATAATTGGAAAACCTTTTTTGTGGAAGTTGATTATAAAGATATAAGTCTCATGAACAAAGCATGGGAAACAGATACTTTACACCAATTTGTAAAGCGAAGAGAATTGTTATGGCTTAGTGCCGATAAATTTGTTGATATTATTGAAAACGAACCTGGAAAACTCTGGAAAAGAGCTCGTGAATTGGAAAATTTAAAATCAATTATTTTGAATATTTCGAATTAAGCTACTTGAGCAAGCCCACATAAAAATATGATTGTGAAGCAACAATAAAATGGAAAAGAAAAATTGTTCCTAATAGCTAAGGATATTATCAAAATGAAAAAGACCGTGACAATGGAATGGACTAAATCAACTAAGGGTACACAAGTCTATTCATGTAATAATACGGATACACCTGTATCTACAATATATATAAAAAGAAATGCATTGCCAGATAAAGCTCCAGCAGATATTACGTTGACCATTGAATATGATGAGACTGAATAAAAGCTAACCAATAGAAATTAGTACCATAAATAGGTATCCTCTTAAGAATGAAGGAAAGTAAAAAGTAGATGAAAGAATCAATATTTAGAGAGTTTCAGTATTATATAAAACGAATTAATAATGCTAGAAAATCTGGTGTTTTAGAAAAGGGTGACACACTTGAAGATTTAGAAGAACGATTTAGACTGCAAGTTGAAAATGGTTTAGTGATGACCGATCCAGATTCACAAGAAATTTCTATGGAAATATTGCTATCAGATCTGTCAGAAGATAAGAAAAAGGAATACTTATTAGAATTAAGAAAGACAGGTCAAACTTCTTTTGAGATAAAAAAAGAAAAAGTTACAAAGTTACAAGGTAGTGGAAATAAGCAAGTTGATATGGAACGAGCATTAGATTTAATTGTCAGTGCATTGAAGGCTTCGGGGCTACGAGTACAAAAACAACCTTTAGGGATGAAAATGTTACAGGCAGCCCATGAGCTCGGAGATTTTAACTATACTGATCCCAGTGATTTAAAACTTCTATTTGTTAATACAATTAAGCTATCAGGACATGTTAAAAAAGCAGATCCTCTAAAATTGGCTGCAACATTTAATAAGCTGGTCGTATAATCTAATGAAATAAGGCTTGTAAAATTAGAACAGTCTAAAACAAATAATAACTGATAAATTAAAAAGATATGGTTCTGCTAAATAAGAAGTGATGCCATCTGTAACTCATATTCAAGATCGTTATTCAAATAACCGGGCAGAAAATTCTCACCAAAGAACGAGACAACAGGAATGACAAATTAAAATTGATTTTACAGAAAAAATGACTGTGATGGATTTCGGTGCAGGTACTGGATTAATCTGTTCACATCTTGTATCAAAGGTATATAAAATAACAGCGGTTGATGTCTCACAAGCTATGCTGGAAAACTTATCAAAAAAAACTGAATTGCAGAATAGGGTAGAAGGCGTATGTCAGGATATCACAGTACAGCCGCTGGATTTACAGTTTGATGTCATTGTCAGTGCAATGGCTATGCATCATGTTAAAGATATTGATAATCTGATTAAGGCTCTGGTTTCACAACTAAAACCTAATGGTCAGATTGCTTTGGCTGATCTGGATACAGAAGACGGTCACTTTCATTCTGAAAATACCGAGGGTGTTTATCATTGTGGCTTTGATCGTAAGGAGTTAAAACATCTTTTTGAAGAAAATGGCTTCAAAAATGTTGAATTTGTCACCACACATACCATTGATAAAGCAGGTAAACCCTATCCAGTTTTTCTGTTAACAGCAATTCTAATAAAATAGTATCATAAGGACTTAGTCTCAAATTCATAACAACAGGATACTTACAAATTGAATTAATGAAAGTGATGATTAATACCGCTGAATATTATTTAAACCCATTGATTCTATTTTGCATGAGTATATATTCATGGCTGATGAGCTATAGAGTCTTGTATAAGGAGTATATCAAATGAACCATAAACTTTTTCAGCCATTTAAATTAGGAGCTATTTCTCTTAATAACCGTATCGTTATGGCTCCGATGACACGCTGTCGAGCTGGAGAAGACGATATACCCACCGCGCTTATGGCAACCTATTATGCGCAAAGGGCAACAGCAGGTTTGATTATTACTGAAGGTACTCCAGTTTCCCTTAAAGCCAGAGGCTACCTATGGACCCCGGGTATTTATACCCAACAGCAAATGGGGGGATGGGCACAGATCTGTAATGCTGTACATCAAGCAGGTGGTAAACTCTTTATGCAAATCTGGCACGTGGGTCGTATTTCTCATAGCAGTTTACAGCCCGATGCGGGTGCTCCAGAAGGGCCAACCGATGAATTGAGTAGTGATACTGTTTGTTTTGCTTTTGATGATGAGGGTAATCCTGGGAATGTCTCAACTAGCCAGCCAATAGCGATTGATGGAGACGGTATTCAACGGATTAAAGATGAGTTTGTCCAGGCGGCTTTGAATGCCACGCAAGCAGGACTTGATGGCGTTGAAATTCATGGTGCTAATGGTTATTTGTTTGATGAGTTTCTTAATTCCATCACCAATACCCGTCAAGATGAATATGGTGGAAGCATTGAAAACCGTTGTCGCTTTTTACTGGAAGTGGTGGATGCCGTTTCTGATGCTATTGGTGCAGAGCGAACCGGTGTGCGTATTTCACCAAATGGGCGTTTTAATGACATTCCTGAAGATCCAGAAATGGAAGCCACCTTTACCTTTCTTTCCCATGAATTAAATAAACGAGGTATCGCATTTCTTCATATTAATGATCAGGGCACTTTCGGTCTGCCTTCGATCCCAGAAGGTTTAATTCCCAAAATCCGTGATGTATTCAGTGGCACCATTATATTATGTGGCGGGTATGATGCTGAACGAGCTAAAAATGCGATCGACCAGGGTATTGCTGATTTAGTGGCCTTTGGCATGCCATTCATTGCTAATCCAGATTTACCCGCTCGTCTTGAGCAGGGATGGTTACTCAATGAGCCTGATCGAGAGACCTTCTATGGTGGAGCAGAGCAGGGTTATACGGATTATCCTTATTATCAGAAATAGCCACCCCAATGACTCCTGCAATCAATATCGCTAAGAAAAACAAGATCAGCTACAAGATCCGTGAATATGAACATGATCCTGCATCTGAATCCTATGGTTTAGAAGCGGCAGAAAAGCTGGGGCTTTCCGAAGAAAGGGTTTTTAAAACCCTGGTGGTCAATATTGATAACAAAGAACTTGCAGTAGCTGTTGTCCCTGTATCTTCAATGTTGAGCTTAAAGTTAATGGCAAAAGCTGCGGGAGCCAAAAAAGCCGAAATGGCAAATAAAGCAGATGTTCAACGCTCAACTGGATATGTGCTTGGAGGTGTTAGTCCATTGGGTCAAAAGAAGAAGCTCAAAACATTTATTGATGGCTCTGCTCAAGCGTTTGAGACTATTCTTGTCAGTGCAGGTCGTAGAGGATTAGAGGTTGAGTTAAGTCCAGTGGATTTAAAAATACTTGTAAACGGTGCTTTTTCAAACATTTGTTCATAGTGTAGTTTTATAATTTTCATTACGTTGAACTGAGAATTTCAAATTAAGATCAAGGCGAGTCAACTTGTATCCTAATTATTTATATATGAATAAAATAGTCTTGATAAGAGAAGTTGATAGCAAATCATGACTTTTGATAGGCATTAACATAATTTGGCACATTTGATAATTTAATCAGTTAATCACAAAACTACCATTGATATAAATTTTTAAAAATATGAAGATGATATACACGAGTGAAGATCACTTCATGGTATGGAATGTAAAAAATACACTAGAATTAGCTGGATATGATTGCCATATAAGAAATGAA
>WTAX01000230.1 GCA_013139395.1 Gammaproteobacteria bacterium
ATGTTGTACAACCTTTAAGCCCCTTGTCATAAGCATATTCATAAATGTCCTTGAAATCTTCATAAGGATAATCTGTAGGTACATTGGCTGTTTTGGATATCGATGAATCAATCCATTTTTGTGCCGCAGCCTGAACATCAACATGCTCTTTGGGAGAAATACTGTCAGCAGTAATAAAATAATCTGGCAGCTGCTCATCTTCTTTGTCAGAATAAGGCATGGCTTTGCTGTTGACCATTTCACGATAGGCCAGCAGCTCAAATGAAAATACATCGACTTTCTCTTTGGTCTTTTTACCTTCTCGAATCACATTGCGGGCGTAATGATGGGCAAAGCTGGGTTCAATGCCATTACTGGCGTTATTAGCTAAAGATAAAGAGATAGTGCCTGTGGGTGCAATAGAACTGTGATGAGTAAAGCGAGCTCCTGTTTCTGCAAGCTGCTCAACCAGTTCAGGTTCTACTTTTGCCAGCTGCTGCATATAACGGCTGTATTTAGCATGTAAAATTTTACCTGGTATCTTATCACCATCTTTAAAACCATCGTTTAGCATTTCAGGGCGTTTATGCAGCATTTCACCTGTTACAGTAAACATCTGATCCATAATCTTTGCCGGCCCTTTTTCTTTTGCCAGTTCCAGACCTGCTTTCCAGCCTTCAACGGCCATCACTTTGGTGACTTCTTCGGTAAACTCCAGTGAGTTTTCATCACCATATTTCATACCCATCATGGTACAGGAAGATCCCAGTCCTAAATAACCCATGCCATGACGGCGCTTATTGTTGATTTCTTCACGCTGCTGTGCCAGTGGCAGACCATTAATCTCGACCACATTGTCTAACATGCGGGTAAAGATCTGAATGGTTTTACGATAATTATCCCAGTCAAAAGAGGCTTCACTGGTAAACGGCTTATTGACAAAACGAGTCAGGTTAATCGAACCGAGTAAACAACTGCCATAAGGTGGTAACGGCTGCTCGCCGCAAGGATTGGTGGCACGAATGTTTTCACAAAACCAGTTGTTATTCATTTCATTGACTTTATCAATCAGAATAAAACCAGGCTCAGCATAATCGTAGGTAGAAGACATAATAATGTCCCATAAACGACGTGCCTGAATGGTACGGCTAATGCGACAGGCAACCTGACCATCGTTGTTAACAATGTAACCGTCTTTATTGGGTAAATCACGCCAGATAATTTGCTCTGCATTGTTTAAATCCAGCTTATCCAGCTTGACTTCTTTTTCAGTGACAGGAAAAGAAAGCGGCCATGGCCCTTCATTTTTAACGGCTTCGACAAACTCAGTAGTGATCAATAATGATAGATTAAACTGGCGTAAACGACCGTCTTCACGTTTGGCACGAATAAAATCAATGACATCAGGATGACCAATATCAAATGTTGCCATTTGAGCACCACGACGACCGCCGGCAGATGATACGGTGAAACACATCTTGTCATAAATATCCATAAAGGAAAGAGGACCCGAGGTATAAGCACCAGCACCGGAAACATACGCATCTTTAGGACGCAGAGTGGAGAACTCATAACCAATACCACAACCGGCCTTAAGTGTCAGACCTGCTTCATGAACCTTGCCCAGAATATCATCCATTGAATCTTTAATGGCACCTGAGACAGTACAGTTGATTGTGGATGTAGCGGGTTTGTGTGCCTGTGCACCGGCATTAGAGATAATACGGCCGGCAGGAATAACACCCTGGCGTAAAGCCCATAAGAATTCTTTATAATAGTGATCCTGATTCTTTTTGCCTGTTTCGACATCGGCTAACGCTTTGGCAACTCGTTGGTAGGTATCATCAATGGTTAGATCAACGGCATCACCGTCTTTTGTTTTTAAGCGATACTTGATGTCCCAGATGTCCTGAGAAGCAGCCTGTAATGGTATTTCTGTAACGGTGTTGGGTATGGCGTGTAATTGAGCAGTCATTGCTGAAGGATCTCCCCGGTTGTCAAAGTGACTTATAAAATAAAAATGTTATAAATGGTCTGGCAAACTAACAAAAATACCTTTTAGCCTCCCTTGATGCGCAAAAACAGGGAAGATAATGTGCCATTTTGCAAGTACTTCAATCACTCAAATTTAAAGTGATAAGAAATAAGTATCCGCTAAGTTCCTGAAAACTTTTATGTTTCAGTCATTATCAGAGTTTAGCGGGTATCTTGTGTCTTTTTTTAACAAAAACACAAGATATTGTGTTTTGATGTGTGAATCGTAGTTTTTTAAAGTGAGAAGGTCAAGTACTTTTGCGATAAAAAAAACACTTTTTTATGACAAAAAACATGGACATTTGTAAAAGTCAGGCAGGGCAAGGGGTGTAGAAAATTTAGAATATTAGTACATTAAGAAGTCTTTAATGAGAAAATGGCAATTAGTGACATTTTTAAGCAAAATAGAAAAATATATTATTTTGCCTGGTTTTTATTAACGGTCATTAATGCCTGATCATGTGCAAAGTGAACAGTGACTTGCTGGCCTGCTGTTAATTGTGTTGCTGATTTAATCAGTTCACCTTGCTCATCTTTGACCAGACTATAGCCCCGGCCTAAAGTAGCCAGTGGACTAAAGGCATCCATTTCACGTGCCAGAGAACCGATTTTTTGCTGAACGTGTTCAAAATAAGGAGACAGACTGTGTTTAAGACGTTGTTGCAAATAGTCTAAACGAATTTGCTGCCGGGTTAATTGATGCAAAGGAGAATGCTGCTGCAAACGGGCTTCAAGGGTAAGAATTTGCTCCTGACGTAATTGTAAGCGAAAGTTCAGGCGTTGCTCCATGCGCGTGGTCAGCTCATCAATGCGTTGTGCGACCTCATCCAGATAACGTCCGGGATGCTTGAGTTGTTTGTATTGCCACTGTAACTGCTGCTGCAGGGTTGATAAGTAACGCTCAATCACATTGACTAATTGCTTTTCAATTCCCCGCAGCCAATTGAGCCATTCTTCCTGATCAGGACTGGCTAATTCAGCGGCAGCAGAGGGCGTTGCTGCACGAACATCGGCGACAAAATCACAAATAGTAAAATCAACCTCATGGCCCACAGAGCTGATCACAGGAATGTGACAGTCATAGATAGCCAGTGCCAGCTGTTCATGATTAAATGCCCACAGATCTTCAATAGAGCCACCACCACGACCAATGATCAACACATCACATAAATCCTGTTCCTGTGCCTGATGGAGTGCGTGAAGCAGTTGCTCAGGTGCCTCATTACCCTGCACCTGAGCGGGATAAATGATGACCGGCAGTGCAGGGAAGCGCCGTTTAAGGACATTAAGAATATCGTGCAGAGCCGCCCCGGTGGGAGAGGTGATAATACCCACACAGTGAGGCATTACCGGCAGTGGTTTTTTATGCTCAGCAGCAAACAAGCCCTGAGTCTGTAATCTGTGTTTTAATTGCTCAAATGCCCGCTGTAAAGCCCCCACACCGGCATCTTCCATACTGTCAACAATAAGCTGAAAATCACCACGAGCCTCATACAAACTGACTCGGGCCTTGACTAAAATCTGCATGCCTTCACTGGGCACAAAATTCAAACGCTGATTACTCTGACGAAACATAGCACAGCGCACCTGGCTCTGATCATCCTTCAAGGTAAAATACCAGTGTCCGGAGCGGGGCATGGCCAGATTAGAAATCTCACCGGAGATCCACACGGTAGGGAAATTGTATTCCAGTACCCGTTTTACATTACGGCTGAATTCAGAAACTGAAAGAATATTTGGTTCAGTGCTGTTGTTTATTAAACTGTTGTTTTTTGAAAAAGTACTCATCGAGCCATCATACAGAAGAAATCAGTAGAATTAAAATGGGGGTAGCTCTTTTACTTCGATATTCATATCTTAACCATATTAATTAGGCGAATAAATTCGCCCCTTGGGAGTATTCTATAGTGTAGAGGTGAATTTATTCGCCTAAAGTTGCCATTTACAAATGTCGAAGCAAAAGAACTACACCCATAAATTTTAAACTTAGAAATAACTGGATTTGACCTAAAGTACTAATTCAATATAAAATATTTTCACCCTCTTAAATTCTATAAAGCAGAAATTGTAGATGTTTTAACATGAAGATTTTAACATTTACATGTTAGCTCAACTCCCATATATGGCTTTTAGTTATAAACTTAAAAAGTCATCCGATTGGCGAAAATAACCATGGGCAACCACTCGGCTAGCAGTTACAATAAAACACGAGATAAACTAACAATTAAAGCACAGTTGCCAGCAATACTACTGATTTTTTCTACTACAATCTAAAGGTTCTCTCATGAATATGAATACATACACTGAATTTGATTTAGTGGGAGCCGTGAAGAAAGCGACTAAGAAACACTACTACATTTATCTTGAGCTTGATGATAATGAATGCATCCAGTTTTGCATAAATAAAGATGAAACAGACGAGTTCTACTGCTTCAATAATTTATTTGGAGTGTTCGATTATCTGGAAAAACAGCCAGACCTAGAAGATTGAATAATGAATGAATCAAAAAAGATTACAGTTTTGACCTATTCTTGCTATTGATGCCAATTGAGAATCAACCTTAATTATCCTGATGGCGACAATTCAAAATCTTATAACACCTTAAACTTGATAAAGCTGTTTTTCTTATAAATATCATGAAAACCCTACATTAATTAATGTCATAACTCTGCTACAATGACTTTTACCGATTTGTTATGTGTATTTGTCGAAACCTATCACTTTATGTTCGAACCGGTGAATTCGAAGATAAAATTAATATCATTCACCAATAATATGAGTAAAAAAATGAGTAAAGGTACAGTAAAATGGTTTAATGCCGATAAAGGCTTCGGTTTTATTACTCCGGAAGATGGCAGCAAAGATTTGTTTGTTCATCATTCAGAAATCCAAAGTGGCGGTGCCTTTGCAACACTAAATGAGGGTCAAGCAGTGGAGTTCGAAGTTGGCCAAGGTCAAAAAGGCCCTTGTGCAAATAAAGTTGTTTCTCTTTAAGCTGCAACACATAACTCTGCGTTC
>WTAX01000184.1 GCA_013139395.1 Gammaproteobacteria bacterium
CAACGGTGGAGAAGCGCACGAATAGTTCACATTCATTACCAACGTTCTCAAACAATTTGGCACGGGTGTATTTTGAAATATCACCCGTGACTTTAAACGTCCCGTATGCACCGGCACCCTTGGCATGAACCACACGCTCGGGTACCCGCTCACGGTTGAAGTGTGCCAGTTTTTCAAATAAATGGACATCCTGCATCAGAATGGGGCCACGTACCCCGGCAGTGATAGAATTCTGATTGTCTGCTACAGGACATCCGGCTGCTGTGGTCATCACCGTTTTTTTATTATTCATTGTTTGCTCCTGATTTTTCTATCTGTTTTTTTACAAATCCGGCTTTGATGCCGGGTATGAGTAAATAATAGAGAAAAGCATTATATTTGTGAAATCGTTTATATTTATATTACTGATAGGTTAAAGCTATTAATTGCAGACCATAAGAATAATGAGTGCCGGGAGATAAAAGAGCTGTGGAATAATTTAAGGCGTCAGTGCAATAATAATAAGTACATACTATTCAGATCAACATCCGTCGTATGACTAATTACCTCATTTCTAAGTCCGGAGATAGCCGCTTTATCTTTCGTTAATGAACGAGCATTATCAGCGTCTGCTGAACCGCAAGTATAATCCAGGCATTCTGAGGTAAGATTTGGAGTTGAAAATAAGGAGACATCAGGGCTGGTATAACTCATTATGGTGCCAAACTGGTACTGAGTACCATAACCATAAGAATAGGGGTTGCGGCCACCCCAGTAACTGGCGTGTGCTTTATCATGAGCCAGTCCCATCGTGTGTCCCAGCTCATGAGCAAATGAAACATCAGAGCAATAGTAGCCTGAGCCGTTTATATCTGAGCCATCACTGACAGTGGCAAAAGTTCCGGATAAGTTCATATAGATATTCAGCATTGCCAGACCGCAGCTGCCATGACTATATTGATAAGGACGAATAAAAATAACTAGATCAGCACCGGTTTGGTTGCGTAACGCAGCAACCTTGCCAGCCAAAAAATAGCTTGATATAGCATCAAGTAAATTATCATTTGTCAGTGAATTGCTATAGCTGATCAGTTCTGTACCAACCACTCTGATCTGCATAGAGATCTGACTATCAAGATAAGCCTGATTAGTTACAGCCGTCAGGTAATCAATTCGTGTTGACGGGTTATTATTGCGCGCTTTAAACTCATCATTATATAAAACCAGAACATCGACTATGGTATTGCCGTTGACGGTGCTGGGTGCTGCGGCAGCAGTAATAGCGTTCTGCTCATTTGATAAGGGCTGATCTGCAGAAGGCAGAAGAGCCTCTGCTTCAGGTAATCTGCTGTCATCACCAAAAGGCATTGCCTGCATACCTTCTGCTTTATAATCCATTAATATCAGTTCACCATTGAGTGATTTAATATTCATGAGTCCTTCGGGTGTAGAAATACGACCTTCAATGGTATTGTTATTGACAGTGATCATGACTCTGTGCTGAATGCCGTAATCTTTTAAATGGCCGACCCATGTCTTTGACTTGCCGCCTTTACTAAATCGATCAAATATAACGGTATAAGAGGTACCTGACAGAGTAACAAAATCCAGCTCGTCACCAGCCGCTGCAGAGAGAAGTCTGTCATTCAAAGTGATTTTTTTTCTTCCTGTAGATTGCGCAATATCAGCTGCAAATTGCGGCTGGTGTATTTGAACAGGAGAATCGCCAGAGATAGCAAATAAATTTTCTCTGGCCATTGCTGTGATGGGGGCCAGCATGACACAAGACATGAGGCTAATACAAAGACTGTTTAGTCTTATTGAAGTAATCATTGTTGTTCTCTCCAAATACAACGGCTCTATTTGATGAACTGACACTATACACTATGAATGGATTTCATTTAGTGAACTGAATCAAAAAAATTGAATTGTTCAAGAACTGGGGTTTCTTATCACTGAAGAAAAATGTCATTTAATCGAGTGGCATTATCAGACAACTCACAAAGATTTCAAAGTAAATCATCATTAATTACCATGAGCTTTAACTTGAAAGCTCATGGGTGTAGCTCTTTTACTACGATATTCATATCTTAACCATATTAGGCGAATAAATTCGCCCCTACAGGGGAGTATCCTATAGTGTAGAGGCGAATTTATTCGCCTAAAGTTGTCATTTACAAATGTCGAAGCAAAAGAACTACACCCAAATCTAATGACTTTAAGTGCAATTGGATTATAATGTCTAAATAGAATATTTAACTTGAAAAATCCATTGGAGTAAATAATGAGACAATATGAATCTTATAAATGTAAGCAGTGTGGTAATATCGTAGAAGTACAGCATGTTGGTGGTGGAACACTGAGCTGTTGTGGTGAAGACATGGAAATGGTCACAGAGAATTTGACCATTGTTAATCTGATGAAAGCATTTTCCGGTGAGTCTCAGGCCAGGAATAAATATGAATATTTTGCCAAAGTTGCCCAAAAGGAAGGTTATAGAGATATTGCCGAGCATTTTCAACGAGCAGCGAACAATGAAAAAGTTCATGCTAAACTAGAGTTAACCTTAAACAATAGAATGACCAGCGGCAGTAATAATAACTTCGGCAATACCAAAGAAAACCTGCGTTCTGCAATTGCGGGTGAAAGCTATGAGAATATCACTATGTATCCTGATTTTGCGGCCATTGCTAAAGAAGAAGGTTATGCTGAAGCAGCAGCATTATTTGAGGGTATAGGAAAAATTGAAGTTGAACATGAAAATATGTATAAAATGCTGTTAGAGAGGCTTGAAGCTGATGCAGAATTTGTCAGTGAAAATGATGATGAAGCCTGGATATGTGAAGTTTGCGGTCATGTCCATTATGGTAAAAAAGCATTAAAAGTATGCCCTGTCTGTAATCACCCGCAAGAATATCAGTCAAGATTAAATTCTAAAAAATAATACTGTATTATCTGTTTTGTATTAGTCCCAAACGGTTGTTATTTCTGTCGTTTGGGAAACTATGCAAGTCAGTCTTGTCAAATATCTCTGATATGCAGAACCCTCCTTTGACGTAGAACGGCTATTGACCAAAATTTAACTTTTAGTAAACAGCTCAAACAACAGCGACAATCCATGCCTGCCTGCTGCAGCCATTTATTGGACACTGGGGTGCTGTATGGTTTCTGATGTGTTGTTATTTTAAAATGCAAGGTGCCTGATTGACACCTTGCTGTAATTTCTCAAGATATTACTTTATTCGTTAGTCTAGTAAGCTACATACCAAGTCCTTTCGCAACACCTACACCATAAGCGGGATCGGCTTTCATGAAATGAAGAACCTGACGTTGCTGTATTTCATGTGGCACACCTTGCATGG
>WTAX01000166.1 GCA_013139395.1 Gammaproteobacteria bacterium
CTGGTTTTTCCCATATGGATGTCATCTCCAGACATCTGATATTATTTATTATTTTTATGGGTGCTGCACTGGTTTCTGAGCAGAATCGACACATAAAAATTGATATTTTAACGGCATTTCTTAGTCCTGAACAACAAGAAAAAATCATTCGGCCATTACTTTTGCTCTGTGCAGTTATTAGCGGCATCTTTGCCTGGTATTCCGTCGGCTTCTGGTTAGATGAGTGGCAATATGCCCCTGCCAATGAACGCTGGTCGGTCTATCTTGCCCTGATCCTTCCCATTGGTTTTTTTATTCTCGCTTTACATTTGTTACTGCTCACCATCACCGGCTTTGAACATGAACGGGTAATGATAGAAAAACAAACAGACAATGATTCATGCACTGATATCCTATGATTATTCTGGTTGTTATTTTAATTCTTCTTGCCCTTATCGGAACGCCTCTTTTTGCTGTCATGGGAGCAGGCGGATTAGTTGCCAGCCATGCTGCAGAGCTTGACCCAAGCATCCTTATTATTGAATTATACCGATTGGCATCACAGCCCAATCTGATAGCTATTCCCTTATTTACTTTTGCCGGCATCACTTTAGCTTCTGGTGACGGCACTAAACGTTTAATTAAATTATTTAATGCCTTACTGGGCTGGATGCCTGGTGGTCTGGCAATTGTCACCATTGTTTCCTGCTCTGTATTTACCGCATTTACCGGTGCATCCGGAGTCACCATTATTGCTCTGGGCGCCCTGCTCTATCCGATGCTGGAACATGCTCAGTACCGACAGCGATTCTGTCTTGGCCTGCTCACCACTTCAGGCTCGCTCGGACTATTATTCCCGCCCAGTATGGCCATCTTACTTTATGGTATTGTTTCGGGTGTCAGTATTGACGATCTGTTTCTATCAGGCATGATGCCGGGTCTGGTATTACTACTGATGTTATCCATCTTCAGCATTTATTCAGCACCAAAATTAGACACACCCAAACATGATTTTTCCTGGCACAGAATTATTATTGCCTTACGGGAAAGCATCTGGGATATCATGATGCCCGTTCTTATTTTTACCGGCATATTTTGCGGCTTTGTCACCATCACAGAAGTCGCGGCATTAACAGCAGCCTATGTTTTATTTCTCGAAACGGTCATTAGTAAAAAAATTCATCTGATAAGAGACTTACCCCATATCCTGATTGATACCACAACATTAGTGGGCAGTATTTTAATTATTCTTGGTGTTGCCATGGGCTTAACTAATTTGTTAATCGACTCACAGCTGCCAATGAAATTATTAGCCGTTATTGAACAACATGTTGACAGTCAACTGCAATTTTTATTACTGCTCAATCTATTCCTGCTTATTGTCGGCGCCATGATGGATATTTTTTCAGCCATTGTCGTCGTCGTACCGCTGATCATTCCTTTAGCCTTACGTTATAATGTTGACCCGGTTCATCTGGGCATTATCTTTCTTGCCAATCTGGAAATCGGCTATATGACTCCTCCTGTAGGCATCAACCTGTTTATCGCCAGTCAACGTTTTAAGCAACCGATTTTAAAACTATTCCATTCAACCTTCCCCTTTCTGATCATTATGTTGATCTGGTTATTAATGATCACCTATATTCCGTTCTTAACAACCTGGTGGCAGGATTAGCTGCATAGGCCTGATTTGGCAAAAGCAAACGCACAATAGTTATTAAAAACCTGTAAAATACTTTAACTTCATATACTTCTGAGTCATATCTGCTACTGATTTAGTATCAATTTATTTTGCCTTATAGGTTAAACAACTGTTTAAAAGCAGGGCATAACGCTCGCTAAGAAGCTCAACCAGTTCTGTTGAAGCAGCAAACTCCGGCAGCTCATCACCAACAACCACATCGCAGATAAAAGGCACAAAAAGAGCCTCACCACGAGGTAAAGCCCGGCCAAGACCATAAGTCATAACCGGGATAATTTTTGTATCAGTTCTATCTTTACAGAGATAATAGAGACCCTTTTTTAGTTTACTGGTTTTCTCCGGCTCACCACGGGTTCCCTCTGGAAAGATAAGCAGAACATCACCATTATCAAGTGCTTCATGACAGCCCTCAAATAAATTATCCTTCAATAAATCTTTTCTGGTGGAGCCTTTGCGTGAGAGAGGAATAATGCCGATAACATTCAATGAAAACCAGGCAATAAGAGGATTGGATAAAAAATAATCTGCAGCGGCAACGGGACGTAGTTTATGAACTTTTGCCAGAGGATATAAACTGAACATAACCATCGTATCAAGATGACTATTATGATTGGCGGCAATAATGGCTGGTCCTTTTAGAGGCAATTTTTGTCGACCTTTAATGTTCAACCCCAGAATAATCAGAATAACGGGTTTCACTATAATGGCAACAAAAAGAATTTTTAATAATCGGTTTATTATCTGTTTCATATTATTTATCCGCTGTAATCTGTGATTTCTAACTCTTCGTTGCTAAATAAGTGTTCCAACACATGAGCATTATTTATTTAGGTTTAATATTCGCATCAAAACCTGTCATTCATTATTGGGCTCATATCGGCATAAAATCAGCAAATAATGAATGACAAGTTCTGATGCTCCGTGTATACCCTATAGGAGCAGTTGTTTAGAAGTGCAAATAGTAGACGAAATGGAAGAATAGAGGTGCGGTATAAATCAGACTATCCATCCTGTCTAATATACCACCATGTCCTGGAATAAGATTGCCACAGTCTTTAATTTTTAAATCACGTTTTACCGATGAAATAACCACATCGCCAAAAAATCCTCCTGCACTGATAATAAACCCGGCAGCAAAACCCTGTAGTTGTGTTAACGGCGTCAGATAAGGAGCAAGCAGACCAGCAGTCATCGTAATCGTCAATAAACCTCCCAGAAAACCTTCCCAGGTTTTGTTTGGACTCACTTTGGGAATAATTTTATGTCGCCCCAGTAATTTACCCCAGGTGTACTGACTGACATCATTAAACTGAGTTAAAAATAAGAGATAAATCACCAACCCAACACCTCCGGCTAATAAATTCCCCCCGGGTAAAACCATAAGATAAGCAATATGGCTGACAGAAAAAACCGTTAGCATGACAGCCCAATGTAAAGTCCCTGCAGCCTTAATAAAACCTTCTGTTTCACCTTTAAGAACCATTCTCATAGGTATAAATAAAAATAAATAAACGGGTATAAAGATAATAAACATGCCATACCAGGCTTCTGCTACCCAGTAATATTGCAGGGGAATGGCAATATAGGCCCCAAAAACCACATTGCGATCAGCTTGCCGTGTAGAAACAATGGAGAGAAATTCCTTGAGAGCCAGAAAACTGATAAAAGCAAAGAAGACAATAGTTGCGCTGCTTCCCATGCCAAGAAAGAGAAACAGCAAAGCAATAATCCACCACCATGAAAGTGTGCGTTGTCGTAACTCAGTATAATCCTTATCAGGATTTTTATAACTGATAATAAACTGAATAATAGTCGCCGTAATTAATACAGCAATAATCGCTATCATGGCATAAACTGAACGTTCTGGAATTTGTGAAAATAACATTATTTGAACCCTGTATATTTTGCTGTTAAATAAGTTTCCCATTGAAAATTATTATTTTTTGCAGACTATTTCACTTCTGCCAATGCCTGTTTTATACGGTTGACTATGGTGATGCACAGAAGCAATGCTAATACCGGCATTAACCAGAACATCCACGACGGCAGAACACCACCAATACCAACCCATAATCCCAAAGCAGCAAATATCAGAGCACGATCACTTTTTCCTGATGGTCCATCATAGCGCCGCGAAGCGCCAATTGTCGGCCCTATCACTCCGGTAAATTCACTCAGCATGGCAAGCAAGACGACCAATGCAACCGTTAATTCTGAAAAAGGAG
>WTAX01000121.1 GCA_013139395.1 Gammaproteobacteria bacterium
TATGTTCAAGACCTTCAACCAGACTGTATCCACGAACCTTTTTTCCATTGACAAGTGCACGAGCGCTAAGTTTTTGTGCTGTTGAGGTAGATGGTTTGAACTTAAGTAAAACAGAATCAGGGGCGTATTCCAACAATGGATTGTTTGACAACGCTGTTATAGCCTGTGGGATGCAGCATAGGAAGAGGAAATTACCAGCATAAGTATGGTAAGAGCAAAGATTAATGACAAATATTTAATAAGAATATTTAATAAGAATATTTGTCAATTCTTGAGATTTGTTCATCTTAAAATCCCATGAAAATGTACTATAATTGTGAATAATATCAAAAAACCATGGTAACTTTTAAAGTTATATACTTATATTAGTACTAATATTTAAATTATTCACATATTGTTTTCAAATGGTGAATGACGGCAGTTGCTAATTAGTGACCACTCAATGATATTTGAATGCTGGAATAATTATTCCATTTTTATCCTATTTTTCTATTTTTCAATCTAGCAGGTTGGTTCTCATTCCGAACATATGAAAAATATCCTGGCTACCAGTTTTTAGTTATTGCCAATCGCAGCTTTGAAGAAATAGAATCGTGAAGTTTTTTTTGCCAAATGCTGCAATAGGTTAATACCAGCATTTTTCCAAAGGTCAAAAATTACCACTAACCAGTGGTAATATTCAACTCTTCAGAATATTTTTTTGGAGTCAATTCTATATCCGCTTAATGCTCTAAGCTGACGGTCAAATACAGCCAACTGACAGTCCCCTTAAGTGACATTGCAGCCGGTCAATGTTAAGTACTCTTAGTTCTAATTTTGAAAATCTTCTTACACCATTTGAATGATTGTGAATGGCCGGTATCTGGAAATGAAACAATACAGTGGATAAACTCTTAAATGGCTGATTTAGGTCAGCAAGACCAATTAGCGGATAAAACTGAATTTTTGAGATTCGAAAACAGCTCTTGGTACGTTCACGTCCCTTTGCAGCGATTCGAGGTGTTTTTCAACGTTTGAAACTAAGTAAAAAAGCAGCCATTTCAAACCAACGAATATTCATATTTTGACGTTCGGTAAAAAGGCTCAACTGTACAAATAGCAGTCACATTTATTAATATTTATGGTGACTAAATGTGACTCCTTTGGAGGTGAGCAGTCATTTTATCCTATACACTTTTGACCTTTTGCTGCCATTTAGGAGTGAGATCAGTCCTTGGTTCTATATCCAGTTAGCAACCATTCCCAATAACTAAAAATAAGGTGCGCGAAAATTTTCTAATAGGCTGCACTCAGTATTTTGCTGGCATATGAGAAAAGTCAATGTTCTGTGTGATTTTGGAAAAAAGGACGGTTCAGAATACCATTAAATGGTGTCTGTACTGTAGAAATTCTCGATAACAGCTACGATAGCAACACTTCTTGTATAGGTTCTATTTTTAGCTGTAATGACTTATTAAAAAGTTGGATACACGCCAAAATCCTTTGCAGTTTTTTGGGCCGGTGTATTAAGAGCGACCGCATTTCCCTGGTTATCGTAAACTAGCTTTGCATATTTGTATTTTTCTTCCTTAACTTTTTCAGCTAGCTGTTTAAGTGTCCAGTAGGGGGTGTCTTTAATAAACTGATTAACCAGCCAACTTGGGAGATTACCGGCCGGATCGGTATGTTGGATCCAGGTGATTTTTGTGCCACTCACTTTGGGCTCTAATTTGTAAGTTCCTATGGTTTTCTTAACTCGAACCAGCTTAGATTGATTGACTTTTTTACATTGCTCGGAAGAGTTGCCATGGCAATACTGCGCAGCTGAAGACATTGTAATGGTGACGATTTTTGACTCGAGGTCTTGCTTCATAATGGAATGAAAAATAAAATCACGATCTTGAAAAGGGAAAGGAATATCACAAATCTGATAGTGATAACGTTCATTAAAACTAACGTCTTCAATCACAAATGAATCTTCACAGGAATAAACCCATTCAGTACAAGATTTATTATCAAACATCACAGCCAGAATGCTATCAAGTGAAGCATTGATATGAGTGATGGCTTTAAATGTTGCGAATTTTGAACCTTTTCGGGTAAAGATATAAACTTTGACACCATCCTTATCCAGCTTTAAGGAATGGTTTGCTTCATTCCCTTCAGTTTCATTGGCATATAGGATGCCTGAGAAGATCAGGAAACTGACCAGTAAATAAAATTTTAAAATAGTGTGCACAGCATGGCCTCTTGATATTAAAAGTCATATCAATTGGATGTTTGTTTAAACTATAAGCTGAACCACCAATCTTAAGCTTACATTAATATTATTCTTCCTTGACTGATTGCATTCCTGAAACCACTTAATATCGATGAATACACAGTAAAAGCATCATAGAAAAAATCCATATTAATTCCTATAGGATATTTCCTATATTTACTTATTTTTTTCTCAATATGACCCAATCCATGACTGGTGGAAAAAAATTTTATATAAATGTGATGGATATCTCATATTTTTACTAGACTTATCCATTATATGAGAAAAGTCCTTTAATGCTCTTTTATGTATTTCATCTTTTTTGATGTATGTTTTTGTGCAGCAAGCGAGTCATCCATCTTGCCGTACCTTCTTATTAAATCCTATATTTTTTAATAAACACATTCAAAATTGACATAACAATGGCATAGGCCAAGGAGACTAAGATTTAACGGTTGTTATAAAAAAGTTTAATTCTTTAAAAACAATAAAATAGTTTTTAGTACTTCCGGGGTTTAAACATTTTTATTTTGTGACCCTTTAATGAGGATTATGTGGTCTTTTTTGTTCCACATTTTATTTTTCTGTTAAAGGCTATTTTCTGTCAAAATAAAAATAACTGATTATTACCTTGAGTCTTATCGATGAAGAATTTGAATTTGTTCGTGAATTAGGGTATTGTCTTTAAATCAAAAAAAATAAAGATTTCAGACTGTTTTTAGCTATCCTATTGAACAATTCTCAATTGAGAACAAACATGAATTATAAAATTAAACAGCTGAAAAACTTACTCTTATCAATTTTTATTCTCTCAACTCCGACTATTCCTCAAAGCAGTTTAGCAAAGGAAATCAACTTTATTCCCAGAGCTTGGGCGGGTCTGTCGGATTATCAATTTAAACAATCACCACGAAAAGGTGCATTGCCAGATGGGAGTGATTTTCCTGAAGTCAAATTTGATGCCACATTTTTAATGACTGGAATTGGGTTAACCAGTATCTATGATCACTTTTATATTGATTTTTCCTATCAGGATTCCTCTGAAGAGGAAGACAGCTTTTCTAGCGCCAATTTTTACGAAAAATTTAAAGGTGATCGCCGGGATTATTCTGCAACATTGGGCATGAAAATTCTGGATTACCAAGGGACTATTTATATTGGCTACAAAAATGGCAAAACTTCAGGCAAAGGAAATAAAGGAACTCAATTAACTTTTAAAGAAGATGGCTTTTTTATTGGTGCCAATTATGGCTGGATTATTGCTGATTCAGGATTGCTCGCCTTCAATATAGCCTATGCCGACCTGGATGGTAATCTGAAAGAAGTTCCAGGGCCTGTTTATTCTTCCGGATTGGGTATGAATGCGGATAGTGAGACCAAAGGACTAAGTTATGGGATTTCCTGGACCAGTACTATTACAGAAAAAATAGGGTATTCTATTGCTCTGGATGCCAATGAATACGAGTTTGATCACTTAAAAGATGATTCTGCAAGTACACCATTGCCCGACAAAATTGAAGAATCATTATACACCGGAAAAATCTCAATATTTTATCAATTTTAGGAAAATCGCTTACTCTGGCAGGTTAAACTCGCTGTATTATCAAAAAGTTGGGTGTATGACAAAATCTTTTGCCTTTTTAAAAGGCTTTTCTTGTATCTTAACGGGGTTATTAAGTGCAATAGCGACTCCATTGATATTATAAATCAGCTTTGCAAATTTATATCGTTCTTCTTTCACTATTTTAGCTAGTTTTTTGAAAGTCCTGTAGGGGGTGCCCTTAACAAACTGGTTAACCAGCCAACTTGGGAGGTTACCAGCTGGATCGGTATGTTGGATCCAGGTGATTTTTGTGCCATTCACACTGGGTTCTAGTTTAAATGTTCCTATGGATTTATTGACTCTTACCAGCTTAGATTGATTCACTTCTTCGCATCGTTCAAATTTCTTGTCAATACAATAATCTGGAACGGAAGACATTGTGATAGTGACTGCATTGGTCGAAGGATTATGTTCCATAATTGAGTGGAAGATAAAATCACGATTTATGAAAGGGAAAGGAATATCTAATATCTGGTAATGGTAGCGCTCATAGAAACTAATATTTTTAATCAACATTGATTTCTCACAGGCATCAACCCACTCAGTACGGGAGTTACCGTCTAACATAACCGCCAATATGCTATCCAGCGATGCATTGATATGAGTAATTGCTTTAAATGTCCCAAAAGATGAATTTTTATGGCTAAAGATATAAACTTTAATTCCATCCTTATTCAACTTTAAAGAATGGTTTATCTCACCATCTTCAGTTTTGTTAGCGTAAAGGTTGTCTGATAAAATCAGTAAACTAAGCAGAAAAATATATGTGAAAACAGTTTGCATAACCCAACACAGCGATTTGATGGTCAAGCGCCAAGGTACAAGTCTAAGAATTCTTTGGATAAGCTAATCACATTCATCATTATCAGCATAGGATAGTTCCCCTGTTTCAGATTCCACAATGGTATTAACTAACGTCTTTTCTTCAATTTGACTAAATTCAGTATTAGCAAATACCACAGAAAGAAAACAGAATGAGAAACAAATACCATTGATAGATTTTGTATAAATTATGATATTAGCCTTATTTATTTGAGTTTTAAATGATGTTCCAATAATTTTTAAGTCAACATTTCTATAAAAATGACTGACAATGAATATAAGATTTTTCATAGGCTAAGTAATAATTGCTGTACTGACATTTTCCAGAACAACAATAATATCGGCTAACTCAATTAACAATAATTTAGAGTATGAACCTATTTTAAGAAATAAGATATTAGCCAAAAGTATGAATTTCACTTTCAGAGACTATGCTATAATTTTAAAACATCATTTGAACTCTATTATATTATTGTCAGGATAATTGGGTGATTATTTAGAAGAGGGGAGAGCATGCGTATTTTAGTTGCGGACGACCATCAACTGTTTCTTGATGGTATTCGTCATATTCTTAATAAACTTGATGCAGCTGTTGTAGTCACTGAAGTTACCCGTGCTGAGCAGGCAATAGAAATACTTGAATCCGGTCAAACGTTTGATCTAATTCTAATCGATCTCAGTATGCCTGGTATGGATGGTATGTCAATTCTGCAGCGTATGCGTGAGCGTGGAGTATGGTTACCCCTGGTTGTGGTTTCTTCTGAAGAGAATATTTACACTATTAAATCGGCTTTGGATACCGGGGCGTTGGGATTCATTCCCAAATCTCACAGCAGTCAACAAATGTTGTCCGCCTTGAATGCCATACTCGAAGGAGATGTCTATATACCACTGGAAATAGAGAAGCAGATCGACAATCTGGAAACCAGACGACCACCGATAGAAGCCGTGAACAATAATTCTTTAAAGACCAGCGGCATTACCAAACGTCAATATGAAGTGCTGCAATTACTGGCGAAGGGTTATTCCAACAAACAAATTGCCACCACTCTTTTCCTGACTGAACATACAATCAAAGCACATATCAGTGCTTTGTTCAAAATCTTACATGCAGCTAACCGAACCGAATGTGTACAAAATGCACTGCATCAGGGTATTTTTCAGAGCTGAGCGGCACGGTCAATACAGTCTTGTTATTTTTCAATGCCGGACAAATAGTGCTGAATCACGCTACGTAAGTGTGCAGCTTGTATTGGTTTTTGCAAGGCTTCATAGCCGCTCTCCTTTGCCAGTTTTATCTGATTTGGCTCAGTATCACCAGTAATTAGAATACCGGGAATTGATACACCAAAACGTTTTCGCAGACTGTCAATAGCTTCAATGCCTGTGAGATTATCACCTAAACGCAGATCAGATAATATCAAATCAGGTGTTATATTATTTTGTTTTAATTTATTGGCTGCATCTGACAGTGATTCAGCAGTAATCACTTCACAGCCCCATTTTGATAACAAGGTTTGCATCGCATCTAAAATATCATATTCATCATCTATTACCAGAATACGGCGACCATGAATATCCCAGTTATGAACAGGAGCGGCTGCTTTGTTCTGAGCTAACATGCTGGCACTGCCTTTGGGGATCTTTATACTGAATACTGAACCCTTGCCAGGTTGTGAGCGAAGTTGCAGAGGATGATTTAATAATAGACATAAGCGTCGCACAAATGCGAGCCCCAGACCAAGCCCCATAGTACGATCACGGTGTGCATTGTGTAATTGTTGAAATTCAATAAACACATCTTCCTGACTTTCTTGTGGAATACCAATTCCCGTATCCCATACCTGAAGTAATACCATGTTATCACGTATTCGAGAAGATAAGAGAATACTGCCAACCTCTGTATAACGTATTGCATTGCTGATAAGGTTGCGAAGAATGCGTTCCATTAATAGGCGATCTGTTACAACGATTGTTGATCGAGTATGTATTTTTAATTCGAGTTTTTTTTCTTTTGCAGTTGCCTCGAACTCTTCAAGCAGTGATTGCAATAATTCAGCGATATCAAAATGACTGAGCTGAGGTTTGACAACTTCGGCATCAAGTCTGGATACATCGAGTAAAGCATCAAATAATTTTCTTAATGCATCCAGAGAAAGTTCTATGCGGGGGAATATGTTTTTCCGTTCAACATCAGATTTTGATTCTTTAAGAATGTCAAAAAAAAGTGCCAGTGCATGCAGTGGTTGACGTAGATCGTGGCTTGCCGCTGCCAGAAATTTTGACTTTGCCTGTGTGGCTTGCTGAGCTTCTTCTGTCTTAAGTTTAAGTGCTTCTGCAAGTTCTACACTCTTATAGCGCAGACGCATTTCAGAACGCATTAATTTGTTGAGTTCTTTTGTCAGTGATATTGCAAAGGTAAGATACCACAATAAAAATACTGCCAATGCAGTATATGCCATAGTCCCTTCCATTAAAAGGCGTAATGCCATTGAACCGATAATTGGCAATGCAAATACATAAAATGATGAAATCCAGTATGCTCCTGCTATCACGGATCCCATACTTAGACTGATAATCAGGCTGAGAAGAAACACCTGATGTTCTACTGAACCGTCTACATAAAAAAGAAAAGCAGCGAAAGACCAGGCCATACCAGAAAATAATGAAACCAGTGTAAACTGTCTACCCCATTTATATTTTTCATGTGCATCACTTCTGAAATACGATACAGCGACATTATATCGTAAATAAATACTGATAAGAATCCACAGCCCCCATCCGATTAGTAGCCCATGCTCTACCTGAGACCACATGATCACTATCACTAATAAAGGGATTAAAAAAAGCATATGTACGCTTTTAATGACCCTATGGAATACACGATCTAAGCTTTCCAGGCTAATGCGTTCATCAAACATCTGATACTCATTATTAATCATAGTATTCCCCCTTCCTTTACTCATTCATATGCTCATTTTATCATCTACATTCTATAGCCTAGCCTGAATCCGTAGGTTCTGGGTTCACCCCAAAAACGTGCCGTTCCAATAACTGGATCGATACGAATGATATTCTGAGCATATAATTCATCAGTCAGATTATTGCCATACAGTTCTGCATACCAGTTTCCTTTATGGCTGGAGTAACTAAGATTTGCATTGATCAGACTATAAGCTCCCTGCCGAACGGCACGATCTTGATAAGAATTAAAATAAATTGCAGATTGATAGCGATAATCAATCGACATACTCAGGTCACCATGTTCAGGGAATGTCCACTGATATTCACTCCCCAATAATAGTGATACTTCAGGTGCCTGAGGTAACGTGTCGCCTGAACGATCAGGGCTGCTTGTGGGATTATTAGGATCAACAGAGTTAAATTTATCAAAGTGTGCATCCAGAAGAGTGGCTCCTGCAGTTAATTCAAGATTCCATAGTGGACGATACCAGACCTGAAAATCAAGTCCTTGAATAGTTGCACTGGCAGCGTTAGTTACAATTGGCAGTGTATTTGCTGGTGAATCTGGTGGTAATGTGAGAATCTGCATATCCGTGTAGTCATAATAGAAAAGTGCAGCATTGATGCGTACTTTGTCACCTGGCAATGTCGTTTTTACTCCTAATTCATAGGACCATAGATATTCAGGATCAAAAGCAGGTTGAACAGCATAAGCATTGAAGCCACCAGATTTAAAACCACGTGATGCGTTGGCATAATAAAATATACGTGAGTTTGTACTATATGTGAGTCCAAACTCTGGAGTAACCGCTTGCCAGTCATCCTGGGCTTTGTATCGAATTGTACTGGTGCCCGCAGAACCAAACACTCCAAAAGGATCAATGATAGTCTGTTGTAAATCAATTTTACTTTCATCATAATTGTAGCGTAAACCAATTCGAGCTTGCCACTTTGGCATAAACTGATAAGCAATCTCTCCAAATACTGCAAAGGCAGAATTTTCAGTGCTGCTATCTGGATTATTTTCTACA
The DNA here is from genome assembly GCA_013139395.1 of Gammaproteobacteria bacterium. Lineage (GTDB taxonomy): Bacteria > Pseudomonadota > Gammaproteobacteria > GRL18 > GRL18 > GRL18. The sequence goes on from WTAX01000121.1 coordinate 8,660, forward strand.
CCAAACAATGGTAAACGTACATTTAGTTCTTGAGACGCATCTTCATGCAGGAAAAAAACACCTGTAACCCAGGAGAGAACCTGATTATACTGTGATTCGATACGAAGCTCCTGGCTGAAGGCTTTCGAGTTTGAAGCTGGAGAGTCTGAAGAAAAATCAACATTGGTTCCATCCAACTCGTATTTTAGATCCAGATCAGTTGTTTGGTATGCTGTTATTGACTGAACTTTAGTATTTCCTGTATTCCAGATCACCTTCGCACTATAAAGATCATTATGAATATTTTGATTCTGCTCCTTATTATAAGTCACCTTTCGGGGATCATCTGGAACTATACCACCCAAAAGAATACCTCCATTGATACCAACGTCAGGATTCGGTTGTTTAGCGAGACCACGAGCATCATCCTGTCGACTCTGCTCAGCGCTGAAAATTATATCCAGTTTCTTTGATGGGTGATATCGAAGTTTTCCCCGCCAGGCGTAATAGTCCTGATCATCCAGATCCTCATCAAGAAATATATTTTGAGAATAGCCATCACGTTTTATCATCGTTCCTGCCAGTCTGAATGATAATCCATTATCGGAAAGCGGAATATTAAATGCCCCTCGAAATTGCCGCTGATTACTTTTGCCGTACAGTACATCTGCATAGGCTTCCTGATACGGTTCGGGATCTTCCGTAGTTATACTGATGGCACCACCCACCACATTGCGACCAAGATGGACGCTATGAGGACCTTTTATGACCTCTACACGTTTAATATCGAAAAAATCTCGCAACGACTGGGCTGCACGGGTCTGGTATACTCCATCGACAAAAGTGGCAACCCCTGAGTCCCCTGCTGCTGATACAGTACCACCAACACCTCGTAAATAGGGTTTACCCACACCTGAACTTGATGTAAATACTAACCCGGGAATATGATATTGCAGATCTTGAGTGCTCTTAATGTTACCAGTGTCCAATTTCTGGCTCGACAACATATTAACAGTAGAAGGTGCATGTTGCAGATCGATTTCACGCCAGTCCAGTGTAATAATAATGGTGGGCAAACCATTAACTTGATCAGCATCGAGTGTATCGCTATCAGCCTGAACCGTCATTGCCATTAGCGACAAAACAAGCAACAAATTAATTTGCTGTCTGAGAATAAGGATAGATTCTTTTATTACTGGCTTCATTTAACTCAATACTCATGGTAATTATTCAGCGTTAGTTCAAAAAAGTGAAAAAACCTGACAGGCTTCTTATGTTATTTTCAAAGTTTTAGCGTCAGGGATGAGGCAGAAATTAATAAATCCATCGTCTCTCAAATACAGTGTAGCATAATTTATAGTGCTCAACGAACTGCTGTTTTGATCAGTCTCTGTATTTTAAATTTATACTTTTGGCTAATATTTTAATGTCATTAATTGAGGCATAATTTTTTCTGTGAATAGAAAGTATTAATTCATGTTTAAAAAAATCTATAGAAAATTCAGTTAATTAAACTCAGCAATATTTTAAATTTATTTTAAATAAAGGGGATTAAAATGAAAAACAAGATAGTTATATTTTTAACGCTTTTAGCGGCATCAGGTATTTCATATGCAGAGCTTGGAGAAGATATTTATTCTGGTTCAAGCTGTGTTTCCTGCCATGGTCAGACGGCGACAGGTATCAGTGGAAAAGGACAAAAACTAAAAGGCATGCCTGCTACTAAAATACTGGCCTTTATTGAAAAAGCTAAGTCCGATAAAGGCATTCATAAAGAAAGTATGGAACCTAGTGATAGCTGTGATGTAGGGATGTCTGATAAGGAAGCTGAAATAATGGCACAGTGGCTGGCTGCCGAAAAATAAGCTTATCAGTTAAATCTTAATTACTACAGACTTAAAATTATATATTAAATAAGAGTCCTCAGCCAAATGAAATTTTCCGCTGTCGCTTTGCTAACATTTAATCTTGCAAAGTAAGACAGAGGTAAAATTTTATGTTAGACAAGTGATTTTTGTGTGTGAGTAAAATTCAGGAAAGTTTTATGCAATATGTACTTTATTTTTTCATCACCTTTTGTTTTAGTTCAATATCGCAGGCAAGCTCTGATATAAAAGAGAGCAATGGAGAAGCTTTATTTAACAAGCATGGTTGTACCAATTGCCATGGGAATAATGGAATACATCCTACATCTAATTATATTCCTGTACTTAAGGGTAAGCAGATTGATTATCTGATTAAAAAGGCAAATGCTATCTTTAGTGGTGAACATTTCTCAAATAAAACGCGCTTTATGCATGAGCAGTTTTGTATTGGCAATAAGCTGCCCGATGAAGGCTGTTATCCTATTCCAGACATTGAAGAGATTAAAGCAATTGCACAATGGTTAGGTTCAGATTTGCCCAAAAAAAAGAAAACACCGCAAAAACTTTATGTTTCAGCTCAACAAGCCTACGAAAAACTTGAAAAGTTAGGTGACAAAGCGTTGTTTATTGACATTAGAACTCGTGCTGAGATCGCATTTTTAGGTATGCCTACTAATATAGATGCTAATATTCCTTATTTGAAAGCCGGGGATTTTAGTGAATGGAATGAAAGAAGTAAAAATTTTAAACTTTATCCTAATAGTCAGTTTATCAATAAAATCAGCGAATTGCTTAAAGATAGAAATCTGAGTAAATCAAGCCCAATTTTTTTGATTTGTCGTTCCGGCAGCCGCTCAGCCAAGGCATCTAAACTTATGTATATCGCAGGTTATACTAATGTATATTCTGTTGTAGATGGATTTGAAGGAGATAAGGCTAAAGAAGGTCCATTAAAAGGTCAACGAGCTATCAATGGCTGGAAAAACAGTAAACTGCCCTGGAGCTACAAACTTAAACACGATTTAATATTCTTTTAAATCTGTAACAATCGGACGGTTGGAAATTCAATGAAATAGTTTTATTTTTTTACACGAAAAAACAGCACCTTATCTGAGGTATAAGTTGAGGCATTGTAGTCATTTCATAAGTATTGAAATTAACGCTTAAAATATAAAGCATTAACTTTTTCTTTCACATCCATATCCCCAATAAGTTTAGTCATAAAAGTTATTTATATGTAGGATTTGTATTATATCTCAAGGTGAAGTTAATACTTTTGGTTAATAGTATTTGTCTATCTGATTATTTATGATCCTTTTTACTGTAAATCAATTAAAAGATTTAATTCGATAGAAATACATAGAGTCACCTACAAAAGCATCTTTAGTTATAGCTGATGATAATATTATTTCTGACAATTGTACGAGTACATTTATTACCATTGATAGGCGAGAAAATCTATGTGTGTCAAAGTTTCAGATAGTGAAATAGATACAGTGAAAGCCTTAATGACCATGAGTTTAAATGCAATTATTTCTGATGTATTTCAAATTGATTGTGAAAAAATTAATCCTATTCATGATTTAAGAAAGGATTTAAACATGGATAAAGAACAAGAATATCTTTTGAAAAGTACTGTATTTGAATATTTTGATGGCTATGAGTTAGAAATATCCTCTGAATATACCATTCAATATTTCCACAATGATGTGATATTAAATTGTTTTGAAAACGAACAATAAATTTGACAGGCACACTACATAGATAAAACATATTGAACAGAAAAAGGAGGAATAATTTTGAGTAAATATAAAATAAAATCTATATTCAATGGATGTGTAATACTTGCAATTTCCACATTGATTTAAAATTAGAACACAGGTTATGACGGTCAAGATCAAACAGTTACGTTAGATAGTATTTGTTTGTAGTGATAGTAATAACCTTAATATACATTAAAAAATATCAGATTTTTATTTTTACTAACTTAAAAGGTATATATTTTGAAAAAATCAGCATTTATTGTAAGTCCAATTGTAATGGCGTTAATGATAGGTTCTAGTGCACTACACGCCAATGAGTATTCATTATCTCCTATCGAGGAACTAGGGGAAGCAATATTTCATGATACAAATCTTTCCATAAATAAAAATCAGGGGTGTGTCAGTTGTCATGATCCTAAAAAGGGTTGGAGTGCTGGAATTTCTGAATTTAATATAGATGGAACTGTCCATGAGGGTTCTATTAAGCGTGCGTTTGGAAATCGTAAACCACCCAGTTCTGCCTATGCTACTCTTTCTCCACGTTTCTATGCAGATTTTGGAAAGCGATTGATTGGCGAAGTTAATCCAAATTTAGCTGATTCCCCACGTTTTATCGGTGGCAATTTCTGGGATGGCCGTGCAACAGGCTGGAAGCTGGGTAACTCTGCAGCGGATCAGTCTCAGGGACCATTTTTAAATCCTGTCGAACATGCTCTACCAAATCCGGCATGTGTTGTGCAGCGGGTTTGTAAAAGTAGTTATGTTGAACTGTTCGATACCGTTTGGAGTCCAAAAATTTGCAGCAATGTAGAAACTAAATTACTAGTTGATTTTTGTGATATAGATGACTTTGGTAGTTATCCACCACCAATGCAGAATTTAGTATCGCAAGCCTATGACCGTATTGCCTTGTCTATTGCTGCCTTTGAAGACTCAAAAGCAAGTAATGCTTATACTTCTAAAGTTGATGCCTTCCGGGCTGGCATGGCTAGTTTTACAGCTCAGGAAGAGAGAGGTCGTATTATTTTCCGTGATGAAGCCAAGTGTGTAAGCTGTCATACGGGAGCAAAGGGACCTGGAGGTGCGCATCCTCTGCTAACTGACTTCAGTTATAGCAATATAGGCACACCACCAAATCCGGAAAACCCTTCATCAGAAATAGATCTTGGACTGGGAGGATTTCTTGAAACCGTACCCGGATATGCAGACTATGCTGATGCTAATATGGGTAAGATGAAAGTACCTACTTTGCGTAATGTTGCATTGGGTTCTTGTGAAGATGCTAAGAATAAGGGGCAGCAAAAAAAATGCATTAGCAAAACTTATATGCATAATGGTTATTTCAAGAGCTTGAAGAGCGTGGTTCATTTCTACAACACCCGTGATAGGAAACCCGTATGTGAGGAGCTTGGAATTGATAATGCCACTGAGACGATTGCTCTTAAAAACGACTGCTGGCCTAAACCTGAAGTAGATGAGAACGTTGAGACTAACATCATGGGTGGCTTAGAAGTAGA
>WTAX01000155.1 GCA_013139395.1 Gammaproteobacteria bacterium
ATAAAGTCAGCAGGGACATAGTAATTAACGATACATGATCTTGCTTTGCTGGTGAGTCAATTTATCAATACGACTTAATAATTCTTTAGTCAGACGAACATTCCAGTCAGGTGATAAATTAATAAGCACACGGGCTTTTTCACCCTGATAATGACACACAATCGGGCATTCTCCACCTTCCATAAAAGGGGTGATCACTGCTTTTAAATTTTCAATAAATGTGTCATCAACCTGGCTATGGTTAATATTAATAGCTAAACGTCTGGCATAATGATTTCTGGCTCCGTCTAAGTCATAAATAGTATCCACATTAATACGGGCGTTACCGGAGTAATGATCCAGACCCAACTCACCAGAGAGCACAATGATAGTGTCTTTAACTAATATATCTCGGTACATTTCATACTTATCGGCAAACAATACAATTTCATGTCGTCCACTGCGATCATCAATGGTAACAAAGGCCATTTTATCACCACGCTTGGTATTCATGGTGCGCATGGCAATAATTAAACCGGTAATGACAATATTTTGTTTTTTCTCCGGGTTAAGTTCCATAAGTTTATGGGTGGTGAAATTACGTAGTTCCGTCAGATATTGTTCAATGGGGTGTCCAGTCAGATACAGACCCAGAGTCTCTTTTTCTAAACGCAGGCGTTCATCTTCAGGCCATTCAGGGAGTTGTTCAAAACTACTCTCAGCATTGCCTGAGGTACTGTCCAGCGCACCCGTAGCAAAGAAATCGCCACCAAATAAATCATCCTGCCCGACCGCCTGAGCTTTAGAAAACTGTTCTGCTGCTTTTGTCGCTTCGGGGATGGCATTTAACAAGGTTGCACGAGTACAAGCAAAATCATCCAGAGCACCGGCTTTAACTAAGGTTTCCATTACCCGCTTATTACAGCGTCGTAAATCCACACGGTTACAAAAATCCTGAAGATCCTTGTACACACCACCATTGTTACGCCCTTCAATAATACTTTCAATAGCACCCTCACCGACACCTTTTATTGCACCCAGACCATAAACGACTTCATCATTATCACTGACTGAAAACTTGTACTGTGAAAGGTTCACATTAGGAGTGGTCACTTTAACTTTGGCATCACGACATTCTTCAATGACCACAACGACCTTTTCTGTATTATCCATATCCGCTGATAATACTGACGCCATAAAGGCCTCAACATAATGTGTTTTTAACCACAGTGTTTGATAAGACACCAGTGCATAGGCTGCTGAGTGAGATTTATTAAAACCATAGGCCGCAAATTTTTCCATCTGGTCAAAAATATGGGTGGCTACTTCTTTATCCACGCCATTCTCAACTGAACCATCTTCAAAAATAGAGCGCTGCTCTGCCATGACTTCCGGTTTTTTCTTACCCATTGCACGACGTAATAAGTCAGCACCACCCAGAGTGTAGCCGGCAAGCACCTGAGAGATCTGCATTACCTGTTCCTGATACAAAATAGTACCATAGGTGGGTTGTAGAATGGGTTCCAGTGATGGGTGGGGGTATTCCACTTTTTGGCGGCCGTGTTTTCGATCAATAAAATCATCTACCATGCCTGATTGTAATGGTCCAGGTCGAAACAGTGCCACTAAAGCCACAATGTCTTCAAAACAATCAGGCTGCAGACGTTTGATCAGATCTTTCATACCTCTGGATTCAAGCTGGAAAACCGCTGTCGTATCGCTGGCTTTTAGAGTCTTAAATGAAGCGCGATCGGTTAAATCTATTTTTGCAATATCAATTGCCGCTTCACCTGTTTTTGCTTTTCTGGCGTTGATGATCTTTAACGCCCAGTCAATCACTGTAAGAGTTTTTAAACCCAGAAAGTCAAACTTAACCAGCCCTACTGTTTCTACATCATTTTTATCGTATTGGGTGACAATGCTCTGTGAACCTTCTTCACAGTAGACAGGAGAGAAGTCATTAATATCACTGGGCGATATAACAACACCACCAGCATGTTTACCGACATTTTTTGTGATACCTTCCAGAGACAGAGCCATATCAATTAAGTCTTTAACAGCTTCATCAGTGTCATAGCGCCGTTGTAATTCTTCTTCCTGCTCCAGTGCTTGTGAAATGGTGATACCAATATCCATAGGGATTAGTTTAGCCAGTGAATCAACAAAACCATAGCCCTGCCCCTGCACACGACCGACATCACGAATTGCTGCTTTAGCCGCCATTGAACCAAAGGTAATAATTTGTGACACCCGATCACGGCCATAGGTTTCTGCCACATATTGAATGACTTTATCTCGTCCATCCATACAAAAGTCAATATCAAAATCCGGCATGGAAACCCGTTCCGGATTAAGAAAACGTTCAAACAGCAGATCATATTCCAATGGGTCCAGATCGGTGATGGTCATGGCATAAGCCACCAGGGAACCCGCACCAGAACCACGTCCAGGCCCTACCGGTACATCATTTTCTTTTGACCATTGGATAAAATCGGCAACGATAAGGAAGTAACCAGGGAATCCCATTTGGATAATAACGTCCAGTTCAATATCCAGACGTTCTCGATATTCTTTTACCTTCTCCTGCAAACTTTCATCAGTTAAACAGTTGTCACCAAAAAGTTGTACTAAACGTTTGTCTAAACCATCATGGGAGAGCTGACGAAAATAGTCATCCATACTCAAGCCATCCGGAATAGGAAAATCCGGTAAGAAATTTTCACCCAGATGCAAGGTGACATTACAGCGTTTGGCTATTTGCAGACTATTTTCAATGGCTTCAGGAATATCAGCAAACAAGTCATTCATTTCATCACTTGATTTGAAGTATTGATCTGGTGAATAATCATGCGGACGTTTTTTATCAGCAAGGACTCGCCCCTGATTAACACATACTCGTGCATCATGAGCTGCAAATTCATCCTCTTTTAAAAACCGTACGGCATTGCTTGCCACTACAGGGAGATTAAATCGTTCGGCAAGTGCAACCGCATGATGCAAAAACGTTTCATCACCTGCACGGGAGGTTCTTTGCAATTCAAAATATAAACTATCCGTAAATAAATTTTGATAAAATGCTAATGCCTGCTCAGCTTCTTTTACTTTCCCATCCAGCAATAATAAACCGACATCACTTTGTTTGCCGAGCAATGCAATAAAACCCGTTGAGTGCTCAGCCAGCCAGCTGTATTCAATCATGGCTCGACCAAGATGCTGCCCTTGTAAATAACTCTGAGAAATGAGATTTTTTAGATTGAGATAACCATCATTGTCCTTACATAAAAGTAATAAACGAAAGGGTTTTGTGGGTTCATCATCATTTTTTAACCATAAATCAGCACCCAGAATCGGCTTAATTCCAGCACCCAGACAAGCTTGATACACTTTAACCAGCGCATAAAGATTACTTTGATCAGTAATGGCAATGGCAGGCATTTGTGCTTCCTGAACTGCTTTAATCAGTGGTTTAAGACGCACAATACCATCGACTATAGAAAATTCTGTATGCAGATTTAAATGAATAAATTGATTGGACATAACTCTGGAAGCCTTATGTATAAAATAATAACGTACGGGGTCGGAGTCAAATGGCATTTTCTACCGAACATTGATTGAATTCAGTGCTTATGCCATTTGACTCCGACCCCTGTCTCACTTAACTTTGATTGATAATTTTTTGTACTGGTTTATAACTTTTTCGATGTATTGGAGTAATACCCAGTGTCTGTAATGCTTCAATATGAAGTTTGGTTGGATAGCCTTTATGTCTGGCAAAACCATAGCCGGGATAGATTTTATCCAGAGCGATCATTTCATTATCACGAGATACTTTTGCCAGTATTGAAGCAGCACTGATAGCAGCGACTTTTGCATCACCTTTAATCACCGCTTCACAGGGATGTGGGATCTGCGGACAAAACTTACCATCCACCAATACCCTGTCAGGAACAATATCCAGGCCGGCAACTGCACGCTGCATGGCCAGCAAAGTAGCATGAAAAACATTAAGCTCATCCACTTCTTCATGTTCCGCTCTGGCAATAAAATAGCACAGGGCTTTTTCCTTAATTTGCTCAGCTAATACGGTCCGTTTTTTTTCAGTCAGTTTTTTTGAGTCATCTAAACCTGCGATAGGATTTTCTGGGTCAAGGATCACCGCCGCAGTGACAACCGCACCCGCCAGAGGACCGCGACCGACTTCATCAACGCCAGCAATATATCCGGTTAAATTTGAGTATTGGGGATCAAAGCTCATATAAGACTCTGCATTATTCTGTAATATAACGAAAAGCTAAGACAGCTTATCGTGCTCTTTAAGATAATCTATCACTGCCTGTGCAGCCATGTTATCGGCGTCTTGACGCAGTAAGGTATGAATATCATTAAAAACTTCCAGCTTACTTTGCCATAGCTCATTTGATAACAGGCTAAGTAATTTAGGTGCCAACACTTCAGAGCGTACTTCATTCTGGGTAATTTCTTCAACCAGAGCATCTCCTGCTAAAAGATTAGGTAAGGAGTAATAAGGTACTTTCAGCAGACGCCTGGCAATCCAATATGTTACAGGCGCCAGCTTATAGGCGACCAGCATCGGTTTTTTTAACAGCATCGCTTCAAGTGCTGCGGTTCCGGAAGCCAGAAGAACAGCATCCGATGCGGCCATGACATCTCTTGACTGGCCATCATATAATATAAAATGTGACCGTATATCTTCTTTTTTTACAGCCTGAGCAAGCTCTTTCTCAAACTCTTGTTCAAGCTCTTTCTCAAAGAAGTGCCGTGTCTTTTGATTAACAAATGGAACAATAAAAATCAGATTCGGTCGAACATGTAAGCAATGAAGTAATGTTTCAATAAAGGGCTTTGCCAGTCGTGTGACTTCTGACATTCGACTCCCAGGCAAAACGGCAATAACAGATTGTTCAGATTTTACTTCAAGCTGTATTTTCTCTCGAGCCTGATTGATATCAATATCCAGATCAATTTCATCGGCCAGAGTATGACCTATGTATTTGACAGAGATATTATGATTTTCATAAAATCTTGCTTCAAAAGGAAACAAGGTCAACATCAAATCAACTGCACGAGAAATTTTACCCAAACGGTATTGACGCCAGGCCCATACCGATGGACTGACATAATGTATCGTACCAATACCTGCTTGTTTGAGTGTTGCTTCTACTACCAGATTAAAATCAGGCGCATCAATGCCAATAAACACATCAGGGGGGTTATTAATAAAGTGGCTAATCAATTCTTTGCGAATAGATGAGAGTTCACGATAATGAGCAAGTACTTCTACCAAACCCATTACGGATAGTTTTTCTGCAGGATAAATGGCCTTGCAGCCAGCTTCAATCATCAATGGTCCGGCAATACCTTCAAATTGTGCATCCGGATATTGTATTAACAGCGCCTTAATTAATCCGGCAGCAAGAATATCACCTGAAGCCTCACCGGCAATGATGCCAATGCGCATCAGCGAATGATTCCCCGATTAACATTGTTCTGCAGAAAATCAATCATCGGTGCAAGTTCAGCACAGTTAGTTGCTAATTCATTGATTTCAGTAATGGCATCATCCAAAGTCAGGTTTGAACGATAGAGTGCTTTATAAGCATTACGGATTGACCTTATCGTGTCAGTAGAAAAACTCTGACGCTTTAAACCTTCAATATTAAGCCCATGCGGCCTGGCCATATGTCCTGAAACCATAATATAGGGCGGTACATCTTTAGAGATAACACTATTCATTGCTGTAAAGGCATAGGAGCCAATAGTACAAAATTGGTGTATCAGTGAAAAGCCGCCCAGAATCGCATGACTATGAATATTGACATGCCCTGCAAGTGCCACATTATTAGCTAAAATAATATTACTGCCTAAAATACAGTCATGGGCAATATGCACATAGGCCATAATAAGATTATCATCACCCAATAATGTTGCGCCGCGATCCTGAACAGTACCGCGATTTAAGGTAGTAAACTCACGAATGACATTTCTGTCACCGATTTCCAGTGTCGTATCTTCACCCTGATATTTTTTATCCTGCGGCGCTTCACCAATCGAACCAAACTGATAAAAGGTATTGTCTTTACCAATAGAGGTTGGGCCATTGATAACCACATGCGAGGCAATTTTATTACCCGTATCTATTTTAACTTTTTTGCCGATAACCGAATAAGGGCCGATTTCTATATCATCTGCCAGTTCAGCAGAGGGATCAATTATAGCGGTAGGATGAATTCGTTGTTGTTGTGACATCTGCTTCAGGCATCTCTCTCAGCACACATTAATTCTGCAGAAGCGACGATATTATCATCGACAGTTGCTACGGCTTTAAACTTCCATACACCACGCATATTCTTAATCACTTCAACCTTCAGCATTAATTGTTCGCCTGGATTAACAGGACGCTTGAATCGCGCTTTATCAATACCCACCAGATAATATAGTGATTCACCATCAGGCTTAGAGTCTGTCGATTTATAGGCTAAAATCCCTGTTGCCTGAGCCAGAGCTTCAATAACTAAAACACCCGGTAAAATAGGTTTTTGAGGAAAGTGTCCCGTAAACTGAGGTTCATTATAGGTCACATTTTTAAGGGCTAGTAATGATTTTCCTGGTTCAAAATCAATCACTTTGTCTACTAAGAGAAATGGATAACGATGTGGAAGGTGCTCCAATACATCATTAATATCCATTGAGTTAAGTTGCTTTTCCATTTTGTTCTTCTTTGTTAAAGCTTATAGATAGTTAAAGCTTATAAATAACTAAAAATTATTCTTACAGGCATAGGGTACTTTTTAACTAAATGTAAGTTAACTAATTTAAAACCTGTTTAAAGGCTATTGTTTTTTTTCTAATTTGCTCAAGCGTCGAGCCATTTTGTCCAGTTGTTTAAAGCGAACAAAATTTTTATGCCATTGTGTATTTTCCTGTAACGGTGTTCCTGATGAATACACACCCGCTTCGGTAATCGATTTTGTCACCAGTGAGGTTGCGGTAATATGAACATGATCAGCAATTTGCAAATGTCCCAGAATACCTGCCCCGCCGCCAATAGCGCAATATTGACCAATGGTAGAACTTCCTGCAATACCAACACAGCCTGCAATTGCCGTATTTTTACCTATCCGGACATTATGAGCAATTTGAATCAAGTTATCTAGTTTAACACCATTTTCAATAATAGTATCTTCAATAGCACCACGATCAATGGTAGTATTTGCACCAATTTCTACCTCATCACCAATGATAACACGACCTAATTGCGGCACTTTGAACCAATGCCCCTGCTCATTTGAAATACCAAAACCATCACTGCCAATAACGGCACCAGAATGGATGATACATTGTTGTCCTATTGATACATTAGAATAAATTGAAACATTGGGATAGAGTATGCTGTTATCACCAATTTTTACATCATCAGCAATACTGCAACCCGCAAGCAGTCTGACATTATCACCGATTTGAGAGCCTGAGCCTACAACAACATGGGCACCAATACTGGTATTGTTACCTATGCTGACATTATCTTCTATCACTGCAGTTGATGCAATTTCAACTTGCTCAGTTATGGGTTTTGTCAGCCAGGTCGCTATTTTAGCATAGGCCAGATAAGGATCTTTTGATAAAATGGCACTGCTTGGGCAATTAGCCAAATCATCTGGATGGAGTATCACAATTGAGGCTTTAGTTGTTGCTAAAAACTGGTGATATTTTCGGTTTGAAAAAAAGCTCAGATCATTTTTCTTTGCAAGTTCAAGCGTAGCAATACCTGAAATACAGACATCAGGATCGCCATGGGTATTTGCACCAATCACATTGGCCAGCTCTTTTAGACTGGCTTGTCGTGTAGGGATAGACATTTGTTAAAATAGGTACCTTGTTTATTTACCTTAGCTATTTACCTTAGTTATTTACCTTAGCGACTAAACATGACTATTTACCAGAGTACTGTTTTTTTAACTGCGCCAGAATTTTATCCGTAATATCAATCTTCTTGCTGGCGTAAATAACACCTTCACTAATAATTAAATCATACTTTTCTTTTTGAGCAATGGTTTGAATTGATTTTAGAACTGATTTTTGTAGTTTGACCAACTCTTCATTTTGACGGATACTGACATCTTCTTTAAAAGCCAACTTATCACGCTCAAGATCTCTTCTCAATAAGGTGATTTTTCTTTTTAACTTGTTAAGCTCAGCAGCGGATAAAATAGCAGCATCTTTCTGTAACTTTTCTTCATTTTTAAGGATCTGCTTTTGCAAACTCACTAAAGATTTATCCCGTTTAGAGAATTCTTTTTGTAGTTTATTACGAGCTGATTCAGCCTGAGGTGCTTTTTGTAACAATTTAGCCTGATTAACAAAAGCAATTTTTTGCTCTGCATAAGCAAATGACACAGAGAAAAGCAATGTGATTAAAATAAATAATCGAGTATATGCAATCATTTTTTTTCCTAAAATTTTATATAATTTCTATGTACAGGTTCTATAGACAACAGTATGCTACATTCTGTTCAATATTACGAATAAGTATTAACGAATGGTTTAAAAGTTTTGACCAAAAGAGAACTGAAAGGTTTCAGTATCATCGCCATCTTTTTTATTTAATGGTGCGGCAAGACTCACTCTTAATAAACCAAATGGACTTAACCATGCTCCCGAGATACCGGTCGTATAACGTAATTCACCAACATCAAAATCACCAGCTTCCTCAAAGACATTACCCACATCAAAAAATCCACTCAAACGATAAGCTGAAGAATCCTTAACAAAAGGTACTGGTAAGATAACTTCGGCATTAGCAATGACTTTTAATTGACCGCCTAATGGATCTCCAGTAGCAGCATGAGTAAAATTTTTACCCTTATATACACCTGCATAGTCTTTATCATCTTTAGGGCCTAAAGTATTGCTCTTATAACCCCGTACATCGCTCATTCCACCGGCATAATACTTCTCAAAAGGTGGAAATGAATCGCCGCCCAAGGTATCTGCGTAACCAATATTCCCCTTTAACATCAAAGTTGTCGTTCTTGATAAGGGGAAAAAACGCTGTTGGACATAATTAATATGATAGAACATCAGGTCACTGCCCGGCAATGCCATGTCACCCGATAAACGCTGCAGAGCCCCACGAGTCGGAAAAATAGATTTATTTCGACTATCACGAGACCAATTGGCAGAAAATCTTAAGGTGTTAAAATCATCACCTTCTTCTGCCACAAACTTAAGAATGTCAAATGATGTATCTGAATGATAATTTCCATCGTCATCAATGTACAAATCAGGTAAATCAATATGAGTATTTTCAAAATCCAGGCCAAAGCCAATGCGATCAAACTCATTGATAGGCACACCAAAACCAACACCAAAACTGATATTATCAGTTGCATAATCAGAGAGGTTTTCTTCTTCCAAATCAGTTTCACGCCAACTAAAACGCCAGGTTCTACTAATACCATCATCAGTAAAATAAGGATCGGTGACACTAAAACTATAAAGCGTATTAGCATCACTGGTATTAGTAGCAATCGCATAGCGATTACCGGTACCTAAAAAGTTACTCTGAGCAATACTAAAATTAAAAATAACGCCTTGAGATTGTGAAAACCCCATACCCGCATTAATACTACCCGTTGATTGCTCTTCGACAGTATAGACAATATCAACCAAATCTGAAGCGCCCGGTACCGCTGGTGTTTCAACACTGACTTCCTTAAAAAAACCTAATCGCTGCAGACGTTGTTTTGAACGTTCCACATCGGTGGTTGAAATCCAGGTATTTTCAAACTGACGTAATTCACGGCGAATAACTTCATCAGAGGTATTAGCATTACCAACAACATTCACACGACGTACATAAACACGACTGCCCGGATCAACAAAAAAGGTCAAACTCACTTCTTTTGTTTTGTCATCAACCTGAGGAATAGGATTAACATTAGAAAAGGCATAGCCTGCTTTACCCAGTAAATCAACAATCGATTCACTGGTCCGGGTAATATGCGTTCTGGAGAAAAACTGTCCTTTTTTAATTGCCACTACTGGAAAAATTTCTTTGGGATCAATAATCAAATCACCCGCCAGCTTGACTTCTTTTATAATGTATTTATCGCCTTCAGAGAGATTGATAGTAATATAGATATGTTTTTTATCAGGAGTGATGGCTACCTGAGTTGATTCAATTTTAAAATTAATATAGCCACGGTCCAGGTAAAAAGAACGTAGTTTTTCCAAATCACCTGCTAATTTTTGCTTGGCGTATTGATCGGTTTTAGTATAAAAAGAAAATAAAGTCGGTGTGGTCAGCTCTAATTCATCTAATAACTCTTCTGTTTCAAATACTTTATTACCGACAATATTAATTTGATGAATAGTGGTTACTCGACCCTCTGACACTTCTATTTTGATACCTACACGATTACGTTCTAATGGTGTTACTTTGGTATCAATTCTAACTGCATACTTACCTCGGGCATAATATTGACGCTTTAACTCTTCGATAACACGCTGCAATATTGATTTATCATAAACACGGCCTTCAGCAAAACCAATTTGTTTTAATGCTTTAGTGAGTTCTTCAGTATCGAGGTCTTTATTACCTTCAAATTCAATATCAGCAATGGCAGGGCGTTCAAGAACAAAAACAATCAGTGAGTTGCCTTCCTGTTCCAGACGAACATCTTTAAAAAAGCCTGTTTTATAAAGTTCACGAATGGACTTCGAGACAGCCCTGTCATCAAGTCTGTCACCCACTTTCAAAGGAAGATAATTAAATACCGTACCCGCTGAAATTCGTTGCAGACCTTCTACTTTAATATTATCAATAACAAAGGCATCAATTGCGAATACCGTTTGCAAGGAAAAAATAGAGCTTATAAGAAAAACTAAAGATAAAACGGCACGTCTCATTAAGTGAGTTCCAATTAACATATTAATCTAATTCAAAATTCTTGTGAAATCATTATACAATGCAATACTCATCAGCATAACCAGTAATGTTATACCAATTTTAAGCCCTATTTCCTGTATCGCATCTGATACGGGAGAACCTTTAACCATTTCCACTAAATAAAACAATAAATGGCCGCCATCAAGCATAGGAATAGGCAGTAAATTAATCACTCCCAGACTTAAACTGACAATCGCCAGAAAACGCAAAAAGCTTTCTATGCCCATCTGTGCAGAATGCCCGGCAACTTCAGCTATTGTGAACGGACCACTGATATTCTTAATTGAGGCATCGCCAACGACTATTCTACCTAACATTTTTAATGTTAGCACTGATAAACCCCAGGTTTTTTCAATTCCTTTACCAATCGCGGTAAAAACACCATATTGATGCATCGCATACATTGATTCAGGCAGTGGTGTGACAGACTTAGGGCGCACACCAATACGACCAATCGTTTGACTGCCTTTTTTAGCAGAGCCAATGGTTACAGGCAATTGGAAATATTGGCCATTTCTTACAATTTCAATAACAACTTTTACTCCCGGCTTATCAATAACCGAGCGAACCAGATCCCGCCAATGGTTTATAGACTGGCCGTCAATAGAGACCACCTGATCACCTGAGAGGATCCCGGCAATTGAGGCGGGCGAATCGGGTGTGACTTCACTAATAATAACATCTTCAACAGGCAGTTTTAAACTAAGTCCAATGATATCCTGAAGACTTGAAGGTTCCACATCATTATCTAACTGATCAAGCTTAAAAGTAATATTGCGTTGATCAGATAATTTAAGGATCACACTTTTACGATCTATAAATGCCTCAAGCAATTGTTCATACACAGCATTCAGTGTGGGCGTTTCCTCACCATCGACGGAAACAATCAAGTCACCGCTGCGTAAACCAGACTGCCAGGCGATTGAATTGCTGTCCAGATTACCCATAATAGGCTTAACACCTTGTATGCCCATAACAAACATAAGCCAAAAAGCAAACGCAGCAAAAACAAAATTGACAAAGGGACCAGCAAGAACAATAGCAAAACGTTTATAAACGGATTGTCGATTAAAGGCTCGATGTAATTCGTCTTCAGCAACATCCCCTTCCCGTTCATCAAGCATCTTGACATAACCGCCAAGAGGAATGCTGGCAAGCACAAATTCGGTATTATCTTTTTCACCTCGAAAACGAAATAAAGGCGTACCGAAACCTATTGAAAAGCGCAAAACCTTAACATTAAGTTTTCTTGCCACCCAAAAATGGCCATATTCATGAATAGCAACAAGTAGTGCAATAGTAAAAATAAAAGCCGGTATAACGACTATAAGATTATCCATAAAACCTATATTAGCTCTCTTAAAAAATTCATTAGTTAATAGCCCCACTTACTGGCAAAAGTTAATAACCGCTATTAACACCTACAGTTAAGCGGCCTGTTGACATAGACTATCAGCAATTGTTCTTGCCTTAGCATCTGCCGCTAAAATAACACTCAGTGAATCAGCCGGCACAGCAGGCAATTGTTCTATCGTCTGCTGCACAATTTGTGCAATTTGAGTAAAAGCAATTTTTTCCTGCAAAAAAGCATCCACTGCAATTTCATTAGCTGCATTTAATATGGCCGGTGCAGTTCCACCGCTACGCAGTGCATCATAGGCTAATTTAAGACACACAAAGCGCTCAAAATCAGGCTTCTCAAAATTAAGTTGCGCAACTTTAAAAATATCTAACTGTTCAACACCAGAGTTCATACGTTCAGGCCAGGCCATTGCATGAGCAATTGGCGTGCGCATATCAGGATTGCCTAATTGCGCCAGTACGGAGCCGTCACTATACGATACCATAGAATGAATCACACTTTGCGGGTGAATAACCACCTGAATATCATCAGCTGAGGCATTAAATAACCAGCTTGCTTCAATGACTTCGAGACCTTTATTCATCATAGTTGCAGAATCAACGGATATCTTTCGTCCCATTTCCCAGGTTGGATGCGCACAAGCCTGATCGGGTGTCACGCTCTGTAATTCATCCAGACTTTTATTTAAAAACGGGCCTCCGGAAGCGGTTAATAGTATTTTTTCAACACCGGATTCCTGTAAGTTTTGTAACGTGCTTTTATCAATACTAGTATCCACATTCGCACTGATATTATTTAGTTTTTCAGGCATTGATTGAAAGATCGCATTATGTTCACTATCAATCGGCAATAAGGTCGCACCATTTTCTTTGACTGCCTGCATAAATAAATCACCTGACATCACCAATGATTCTTTATTAGCCAATAAAATACGTTTGCCGCTTCGAGCAGCCGCCAGTGATGAGCTTAATCCTGCAGCACCAACAATAGCAGCCATAACATAATCAACCTGATCCATAGACGCCACATCATCAAGTGCATCACAGCCTGAAAAAACCTTAATGTGCTGTGTCTTAGGGTTATTGGTTAAACGCTGCTGCAATTCATCAGCAGATGCGTTATCCACCATAACGGCTATTTCAGGTAAGAATTGCAGACATTGTTCATAAAGACGTTCGACATTTTTATTTGCCGTCAACGCAAAGGCATTAAAGCGTTCGGATTGTCTGGCAATAACATCCAAAGTACTGGTTCCAATAGAGCCTGTAGAACCTAAAATTGCGACATTAATCATTATGATATTCTCATTAACTCAAACTGAAAAACAATTTAATCACTTAATTCAATTGATACATCCATGAAAGGACAATATAAAATACCGGGCCTGCAGCGGTAACACTATCAATTCTATCCAGTATGCCGCCATGTCCGGGCAATAAATTACTGCTGTCTTTAATATTAGCCTGACGCTTAAACATGCTTTCCAGCAAATCACCTATGACTGAAAAAATAACGGTCAAAACACTAATACTAATGATACGAAGATAATCCTGAACACCTCCGCCATGCCAAAAAGTGAATAAGCTGACGATTAGAATTGCCAGGATCAGACCACCATATACGCCTTCTCTTGACTTGCCTGGACTGATCGTTGGTGCAAGTTTGTTTTTGCCAAAGCGTTTTCCCGAAAAATAAGCGCCTGTATCAGCAATCCAGACCAACATCATGACGGAAAAAACCAGATAAGGTCCACTGATAGTTGTCTGGGCAAATTCCAGTGCTTCAATTGCGTGAATTGAAATAAGAGCATACCAGGTTAAAACCAGCAAAAAAGTGCCTATTATGGCAATAACCGCATTTCTTTCCTGCCAAAATTTGACCTTATCGGGAAATCCAGAAAGCAAAATAAGAGCAAACAACCAAAAACCAACGGCAAATCCATTCATCAGACTTGATGATAAAATAAAATTAACTAGCCAGAGGGAAAATATAATGGTGCCAATAATAACAACATAAGCTAACTTTGACAGCATCGATGGAAATTTAGCAAAGCCAGCCCATTCATAGGCTCCTAACAAAATGATAAAGCCGACAAATGCAGCAAAGGAACTATTTGACAGGAATAAAATACCGTATACGGCAAGGGGAAAAAGAACTAAAGCAGTAATGACTCTTAATTTTAACATCTGAGGCTTATTCTTCCTTAAGTTGATCACCAGTGCGACCAAAACGTCTTTGTCTGGCATGAAAAGAATCAATCGCTTCCAGGAATATTTTTTTATTGAAATCTGGCCATAAAACATCGGTAAAATAGAATTCACAATAGGCCAGTTGCCATAAAATAAAGTTGCTGATTCTTTTTTCACCGCCAGTACGTATAAACAAATCAGGTTCGGGCAGTCCCCTCAACGATAAATGATCCTCAATAATAGCTTCATTAATATCATCTACGGCTAACAGACCCTCCTCAACTTTACGTGCCACCTGTTGAGTCGCCTGCATAATATCCCAGCGGCCACCATAATTGGCAGCCACATTAAGGATCAAGCCATCGTTATCTGCGGTTAATGCCAGCGCTTTATCTATAAGCACTCTTATCTTATCTGAAAAAGCATCCAGATCACCAATAATACGCAGCTGGATATTATTTTCATGAAGTTTCTTCGCCTCTCGAGTCAATGCAGTGGCAAATAACTCCATTAATAAACCGACTTCTTTTTCTGGCCTACGCCAGTTTTCACTGCTAAAAGCAAAGATCGTCAATACTTGCAAATCTTGTTCAACACAACTGCTGACAATTTTTCGTACCGTACTTAAACCCGCTTTATGTCCGGCGAAACGCGGCATAAAGCGTTTTTTTGCCCAACGTCCGTTACCATCCATAATAATACAGACATGTTTTAAGGCATTTCCTTTAGCACGAGTCGGGTTATCCGCAGGCATTTTTAGATTTCCATTAAATCTTTTTCTTTAACTGCTAAAATCTGATCCACTTCTTTTACATGGCTGTCGGTTAATTTTTGAATAGCTTCCTGACCACGGTGTTCATCATCCTCTGAGATTTCTTTGTCTTTTTCCAGTTCTTTTAAAGATCCATTGGCATCTCTGCGAATATTTCGTATGGCAACTTTAGCATTTTCACCTTCACCACGGACGACTTTAATTAGATTTTTGCGGGTTTCTTCTGTCAGAGGAGGGAGAGGAATACGAATTAATTCACCGCTTGTAGCAGGATTTAATCCTAGATCAGAAGTTAAAATGGCCTTTTCGACTACCGGTGTCATTTGCTTTTCCCAAACCTGAACCGATAAAGTTCTGGCGTCAAGAACTGAAATATTAGCAACTTGATTTAAGGGTGTTGGATTACCATAATAATCAACGCTGATACTATCAAGCAGACTGGTGTGTGCACGTCCGGTCCTAACTTTAATTAAATCCTGTTTGAGTGAGTCAATGCTCTTTCCCATACGGGTCTTGGCATCACTTTGAATTTCGTTAATCATAATTTTTCTCCTGACGGCACTTAAACAAGCTGGTTGTATAGGTGTTAATTCATTTAACCGGGTATTGAAATAGTGGGGAATAAGAGTTATTCGACTAGTGTACCTTCCTGTTCACCTTTAATGACTTTATTGAGTGCGCCTTCTTTGGTCATATTATAAACCCGTATCGGCATTTTATGGTCACGGCATAAGACAATTGCAGTCGCGTCCATTACATTTAATTTTTTATCTAAAACCTCATCATAAGTTAAATTATGAAAAAGTGTCGCATCAGGATCTTTAACAGGATCAGCTGAGTAGACACCATCAACCTTAGTTGCCTTGATAACCACATCCGCTTCTATTTCAATACCGCGTAAACTTGCTGCTGAATCCGTAGTAAAAAAAGGATTTCCTGTACCCGCAGCAAAAATAGCAACCCGGCCCTTTTCAAGGTGGCGAATGGCTCTACGGCGAATATAATCTTCACACACTTGATGAATAGGTAGTGCTGACATCACTCTGGCAGGCACACCCGATTTTTCCAGTGCATCCTGCAGAGCCAGGGAGTTAATGACTGTCGCCAGCATACCCATATGATCTCCGGAAACTCTATCCATGCCCGAAGCCGCCAGACCGACACCACGAAATATATTACCACCACCAATCACAATACCCACCTGGATACCCTGAGCAATCAAACTTTTTACTTCTTGAGAAACATAAGTCAGCACCTGTGGATCAATACCAAAATTTTGCTCTCCCATTAAAGCCTCACCGCTGAGTTTTAATAAGACTCTTTGATATTTTGCGCTCACAGGCTGTTCCTTTTTTATTTGAGTATGAGTTGCTTGGTTATGAGTTTACTTTACTATAAATGCTTGTCACTATTTTTCCAGGTTATAAAGCCTGTCATTTCATTAATACCAACAAAATGACAGGTTAGACTGGCTTTAAGCGCCAATTTGAGCCATTACTTCAGCTGCAAAATCTTCTGACTTCTTCTCCATACCTTCGCCAACTTCCAGGCGGGTAAAGCCTAAGACAGTTGCACCAGCTTTTTTTACCAGTTTTTCAACGGTTATATCAGGATCTTTAACAAATGCCTGACCCATTAAAGTATTGTCATTAATGAAGCGCCTGATCTTACCTTCAACAATTTTTTCGATGATATTTTCTGGTTTACCGCTATTAGCGGCTTCAGCTGCTGCAATTTCTTTCTCTTTAGCAAGTTCAGCCTGATCAAGAGAAGACTCATCAAGGCCTTTAGGATTACTTGCAGCAACGTGCATAGCAACATCTTTAATCAATTCTGCATTACCATCGCGCATATCAACTACAACACCAATTTTGGTACCATGCAGATAAGCACCTAACTGACCTTCTGTTTCAAAGGTGACAAAACGACGCACTGACATGTTTTCGCCGATTTTTACTATCATAGTTTTTAAAACCGTATTGATATCGTCAGAACCTTCTTCTAAAGGCATTGCTAATAAAGCTTCAACATCAGCAGGTGCATCACTTAAAATTCGTTTTGCAACAGCACTGGCGAAGTTACCAAACTCATCACCCATGGCAACAAAGTCAGTTTCGCAGTTCACTTCCAGCATAACACCTTTTTTAGCATCATCACTGAATTCAACAACCACTTTACCTTCAGCCGCAATACGACCAGCTTTTTTATCAGCCTTTGCTAAACCGGTTTTGCGCATCAGTTCAATTGCTGCTTCAATATCACCATCAGTCTCAACCAGTGATTTTTTGCATTCCATCATGCCCGCACCTGTGCGGTCACGTAATTCTTTAACCAAAGTGGCGGTAATTGCCATTTTTTTTTCCTCGTATAATTCAAAACCGGGCAGTTCCAGCACTTTATTAGTTGCCAGTCTTGCCCGGGAATTTTATTCTTTCTGATTTTTTAGCGTTTGTTTAGCGCATCTTAAAATAAAGATTAAGAGGCAGCAGCTTCAGATGATTTATCTGAACCATCAACTTCAACAAACTCGTTTGATGCAGCAGCTTGTATATTAGCTGCTTTTGCATCAAGTACCGATTCTGCTGCTGTTTCAACATACAGGTTGATTGCACGAATCGCATCATCATTACCAGGAATGATATAATCAATACCATCTGCTTTATTGTTTGTATCAACTACGCCAATTACTGGAATACCAAGCTTGTTCGCTTCTAGTACAGCAATTTTTTCATGGCCT
Source organism: Gammaproteobacteria bacterium (assembly GCA_013139395.1). Taxonomy (GTDB): domain Bacteria; phylum Pseudomonadota; class Gammaproteobacteria; order GRL18; family GRL18; genus GRL18. The sequence continues at coordinate 18,010 of WTAX01000155.1, forward strand.
ACATCAACAATAAATACTGCTGAAGGCAGTGAGTTCATGTCTTTGATTCCACCCAGACTTTTTTCTAATTTTTCCATTTCACGGGAATTCATTAGCGCTTCTTTTTTAGTCAGTGTATCAAAAGTACCATCTTCAGATGCTTTTTCTAAATACTTAAGGCGTTTAATGGACTGCTTAACTGTTTTAAAGTTAGTCAGCATACCACCTAACCAGCGATGATTAACATAAGGCATACCGCAACGCAATGCCTGTTCCTTAATAGATTTACCCGCTGCACGTTTAGTACCAACGAATAAAATTTTGCCGCGCTTAGCCGCAATCTGACCAACAAAGTTCATCGCATCGTTGAACATTGGTAGAGTGCTTTCTAAGTTGATTATATGAATTTTGTTACGATCGCCAAAGATATATTGACCCATTTTCGGGTTCCAATAACGGGTCTGGTGACCAAAATGAACGCCTGCTTCAAGCATTTGACGCATTGTGACTTTTGCCATGATATATTTCCTTAATATAAGGGTTAAATCTTCCCTATATCCCATAAACCAACCTGATTTCTCATTATTAAGGCATTTAATGCTTCAGAATAATGTCCAGGCACCCAGATTTATGTGTCGATACAGAGTCGGAGTAGTAAAAAACCTTGCTCACACTTACGTGTAACAAGGCGTGCGTATTATTCCATAAAACGATAAAAACAACAATCTTTTGTAACTATTCCATGGCTATTTTTTAAATACCCATGTTGAGCCTCTGGTTACTTAATTCAGGTTTAAAACAGTCATGAAAAATATTGGTTAATTTCACGCTTAAAAAGGTATAATATTCGACTTATCTTTTTATACACTTTCAGATCCACATTATCCATAACGATTAACTTACTAACTATCAAGAAAGCATGACTCATGAGCATTACTATAAAAACACCTGAAGAAATTAAAAAAATGCGTATTGCCGGCAAACTTGCCGCTGAAGTACTGCAAATGATTGAGCCTCATGTTAAGACGGGTATCACTACTGATGAGCTTGATAAAATATGTCATGATTATATTGTGAATGAGCAGCAGGCAATCCCGGCACCGCTTAATTATCATGGCTTTCCCAAATCAATCTGTACTTCTGTTAATAATCAAATCTGTCATGGTATCCCCAGTGAAAAAAAACTCAAAAGCGGTGATATTATTAATGTGGATATTACCGTGATTAAGGACGGCTATCATGGTGATACCAGTAAAATGTTTCTTGTCGGTAAACCCTCAATATTAGCTGAACGCCTGTGTCGCATCAGTCACGAATGTCTGTTTACCGGTATAGAAATGATAAAACCGGGTATTCATCTTGGCGATATTGGTCATGCCATTGCTAAACATGCCGAACAGAATGATTTTTCTGTGGTGAGAGAATATTGTGGCCATGGTATTGGCGCTAATTTTCATGAAGATCCACAGGTCTTACATTATGGTAAACCCGGCAGTAAAGAAATGCTTGAAGAAGGTATGACTTTCACTATTGAACCGATGATCAATGCCGGCAGACGTCAAATTCGAGTCTTGCCGGATAAGTGGACTGTGGTCACCAAAGATCGGAGCTTATCCGCTCAATGGGAACATACTCTTTTAGTCACCGCTGATGGCTATGAAATATTAACGCTGCGTGATGAAGAGCGCTAAAATAAAAGGATTTAGACGTCTGATGCAATTTGTTATTCCACCTTCTTTAGAACTATTATTTGATTTCAACGCACTGGAAACTGAACTGGCTGAAAGTAAAACTCCCTTATTACCATTAAAAAAAGCCGTTAAGTCGATTTATGAAAAACAGCTGGAGCAATTTCAGGATAAGCAGAATATTGTTCACCTGATCAGAGAACGTTCACAAGCTATCGATATGATATTAACCATGGCATGGTCCTATTATAATCTGGGTGAAAATGCTGCTCTTTTAGCCGTTGGTGGTTACGGCCGAGGTGAATTACATCCCTATAGCGATGTGGATTTACTCTTATTACATAGTGCAGAGCTTGACTTAGAAGATGAATCCGGGGCAAATAAGGACTTTATTGAAAACCTGCATTTTTTTATTGCCCTGCTCTGGGATATTGGTCTGGAAATTGGCCATAGCGTGCGCACGGTCGATGAATGTATAAAAGAAGCTGAAAATGACATTACCATTATCAGCAACCTCATGGAGTCACGCCTGATCACTGGCGATAAGACACTTTATGAACAACTTTCCTGCCAGTTAAGTCCTGAAAACATCTGGCCCACTAAGGATTTTACTGCCGCTAAAATTCAGGAAAAAAATAAACGCTATCTTAAATTCAATGAAACAGCATACAATCTGGAGCCCAATATCAAGGAAGGCCCCGGCGGCTTACGTGATATACAGATCATCGGCTGGGTTGCCAAACGACACTTTGGCGTTGAAAGTTTAAAAGATCTGGTCGGACATAATTTTTTAACGCCTAAGGAATATGAACAATTAGAACATGGGCAAAATTTTCTATGGAAAATCCGCTTCGCATTACACGTTTTATGTAATCGTCATGAAGAGCGTTTGTTATTTGATTACCAAAGAGAATTAGCACAACAATTTGGCTATACCGACTGTGAAGGAAAATTAGCAGTTGAAAGTTTTATGGCAGATTATTATCAGAATGTCATGGAGTTAGAACGTCT
>WTAX01000177.1 GCA_013139395.1 Gammaproteobacteria bacterium
CCAGAGAACAGCGATTGCGGCTCAGCGGCAGAACAGCAAGAGGTCCGGAGTCAGTAAAACGTTCATAGGCAACATTTTGATGAGGAATTTCTGTTTCAATGTTGGCAATAATGGCGGTTTGTGCATAGGATTGCTGGTTAATCTGAACCCCAAGAGAGGCTCTGGTTTTAGAATTAACGCCATCGGCAATGATCAGTAAAGCTGCACTCATGGTTTTTGTCTTTTGCTCAAACTGAACATTGACTGTGACTTGTTCTGAGCTTGTTTTTACTTGCTCAATCGTTGCCGGACAAAAAAGCTGAATATTGTCATGTTGTTTCATTTCATGAAGCAGGACCTCACCCACCACACGACTTTCGACAACATAGCCCAGAGCTGGTACGCCTTCTTTTTGGTGATCCAGTCGAGTGATGCCCAGATGCCCTCGATCAGAAACATGGATTTGTTTAATGGCGGTAAAACCATCATCATCACGCACAGCCAGCTTATCCCATATTCCCATGGCATGATAAATTTGTCTGGAACTCCAGGCCAGAGCCAGACAGCGATCATCAAAACTGGGCTGAGTTTGTTGTTCCTGATAAGGGTGCGCTTCAATAACGGCTATAGACAGTTTTAGAGGTGCAAGAGCAAGAGCCATGGTAGCTCCTGCCATACCCCCACCAACAATGATAATATCAAAATGTTCTATTGATTGTTTAGTCATTCAGCTTATTTCCCGCTTTTTTGTACTCATAGATTTTTTTTCTTTAGCGGCTCTTTTTACGCACTGCTTTTTTGGGGCTGGCGGCCTTTCTTGCGCTAACAGCTTTTCTTGTGCTAACGGCTTTTCTTGTGCTAACGGCTTTTTTTCTAATAACCTTCTTTTTCACAATAGTTTTTTTCTTGCTAAGTGCTTTTTTAACTGTACGCTTCAGCCTGCTCGTTTGAGTCTGCATAGTCGCTTTATCATCATTTATACTATTTGCCTGAGCTTCCGCTACTGGAGTCATAGCCAGGAGAGCCATAGCCGCTTCTATTTGTGCCACTGTTTTAGGCGCTTTAATGGTCAGTACTTCATGACCTGTACGGGTGACACGCACATCATCTTCAATGCGAATGCCGATATTTCGCCATTTTTTTGCAATTTTGCGATTATCACCCGTATAAATGCCCGGCTCAACCGTCAATACCATACCCGGTTCTAACATGCGCCATTCATTATCAACCTTATAATCACCCACATCATGAACATCTAATCCCAGCCAGTGTCCTGTGCGGTGCATATAAAAAGGTTTATAGGCTTCATCTTTAAGCAGTTTATCAACACGTCCTTTTAATAAGCCCAGACGTACCAGACCTCGGGTGATCACTTTAACCGACGCTTCATGAGGCGCATTCCAGTGGCTACCGGGATAAACCATATCTATGGCTGCTGATTGTGCCTCAAGCACTAATTCATAAAGCGCCTTTTGTTCTACTGAAAAACGTCCATTAACCGGATAAGTACGGGTAATATCGGAAGCATAGCCCTGATATTCACCACCAGCATCAACTAATACCAGATCGCCGTCTTTTAATGCGCTATTATTTTCGGTGTAATGTAAAATACAGCCATTTTTTCCACCACCGACAATGGAGGGATAGGCCAAATCCCGACAACCATTAAACATACACTCATGCACAAATTCGGCTTCGAGCTGATATTCCATCATTTCCGGCTGACAGATTTTTATCAGTCGTTCATGAGCCTTGCAAGACACCGAGGCGGCCTTTTTCATCATTTTTATTTCAGTGGCTGATTTGAATAAACGCATTTCATGTAATGGGTGATCCAGAGCCACAAATTCACCCGGCGCATTCACTCCCATTCTTACTTTTTGCTTTAATTGATTTACCCAGCCCGTCAATCGCTGATCAAAGTCCGCATGAATACCCATGGTATAAAACACCCGGGTTTTATTTTCCATAAGACCGGGTAAAATATCATCAATATCGGTAATGGGGAAAGAATCATCAGCACCGTAGGCGTCCAGCACTTCTTCCTGACCAGCACGACGACCATGCCATATTTCCTGCGTTTCATCTTTTTCCCGGCAAAACAGAACATATTCACCATGTTTACGACCAGGAATGAGCACTAACACCGCTTCTGGTTCCCAAAAACCGGTCAGATAAAGAAAATCACTATCCGGTCTGAAGGCATAATTCACATCACGATTTCTGACCTGTTCGCCTGCTGTAGCCAATATGGCGATACTATCTTTCCCCATATCCTGCATTAGATGTTTTCTGCGTCTGGTAAATTCTTTTATATCAATCATATTATTCTTTAGTTAGCTTTAACCTGGAAAAATCAGTTAGCATTTAATGCATGCTTTTATTAGACTTGAGCGAATCCGCTATGGCATCAGGGATGTCCACCGGCACACGAATGGGATTGAGCTCTTCATTGATGAACAAAACCCCCATACGAATAAATTCAATAAATTCAATAATAGCTTCTTCATCTGAATCATCACCCGCTAAGTCATAGTCACCTGCAGTTGAGATCGATGCCATTGCTTCGACAAATTCAGTAACTTCTTCAGGATATTCAGAAAAACTTTTTATCCCGGCAAGACTTAAGCCCATCAAAAAGCCCTGCGCCCATTCAGCAATAGCTTCAAGACGAATACTTTCACTGCCATCTTCCGGTAAAAGTGGATAAAAGTTAAGATCATTAGCAGAAAGTGCCCTTAATGTTGCTGCAAAGAAACTTTTAAACGATTCGGTAACGGCCTCAAGCAATAAGTCACGCGCCATAATAACCTGTGACGCATCTTCTGACTCTCTTAACAGTGTCAATGACAACCATTCATGAACGTTAATATCACTTTTGCCGCATAATACACCACATAAAGTCCCATGGACTTCAGAAGGTGATAACTCACTGCCCAACTTGATAAGATCGGCTTTTACTTGTTCAATATTTATCTCTGATGACATACCATCCACTCAACTGATTATTCTAGGATTATGTAAAAAACTATGATTTATTTCATTAATACGGAATTATACCTCACTTAAATAACAATTCCGTTATAGATTGTTGCTTTAACCATTGACCATTGCCGCAATGAATTTTAATATAGGGGCTAAAGTAACAATATATTAAATAGTTACTATCCTAATTTTCATGAAAATCAATGTAACAGGTTTTTCTACACTATGGTAGACAATGCAACAGCCGCTGATACTGATATCGAACTCAAACGTCTGGATGAAAGTGTTAATGTATTACTCGACACCATCAGCCAGCTTAAAAACGAAAATGTTCAGTTACGCTCACAACAAGAATTTCTACAAGTTGAACGTTCCAGACTTATGGAAAAAACCGAAACCGCACGAACTCGTGTTGAAGCCATTATCAATCGTCTAAAAGCCATGGAGACTAACGGATGAAAGAAGAAGCCGTTCCCGTTACAGTAAAAATCCTGGAAAAAGACTATCGCATTGCCTGTGCGCCTAATCACAAGGAAAGCCTTGAGGATTCTGCCCGCTTATTAAATGACAAGATGCAGGAAATTCGCAGCTCAGGTAAAGTCATCGGCAGTGATCGTATTGCCGTCATGGCGGCTCTGAATCTGGCACATGAACTATTACAGCAGCAACAGCATACAGCTAATGATAACCAGCTTTCCCAGCATCTTCGTCAATTAAGAGAAAAGATTGATGGTGTCGTCAATGACAGTAAACAAATGGAAATTTCATAAACTTTAGCTTTTATTTTTACCCTAACCAGCAAAAATGTTATACTTAATGTGCGTGGAAGTTCTATCTAAGCAAGTTAGCACACTGGGTACTTCTTGAGCCGTAATCTTTTACCCCGGAGATGCGCGCCTGATAATGTGTGCATGCCTGTCCTTTGCTTTCTTTCTAAGAGAGTTAAAGAGTGCAGTAAACCTAATTTATCAGTCATATCTCCACTTGAACCGATAGGTTCAAGAGCGAAAGTGAGCGACGGTTTAGACTGTTCTTCCACCTTGATTTCTTCCTCATGTATGTCAATAAGCAGCTTCCTTTATTATGACACCGTCTAAGACAGACATTAAAAATCAACAATCTTACACACTACGCCAAAGTTTGCGTATTAAGCGCCGTCATCTGACCAGGATGAAGCAACATCAGCATGCGCAAAAAATTACCCAACGAATTGTCCACTCAACACTTTATAAGCGCTCCAGACATATTGCTCTATACCTGTCCGCTGACGGTGAAGTTGATCTCTCATTTTTAATCAATAAGTTACATAGCAGCTCTGGTAGCGGCCATACTAAAAAATGCTATTTGCCTGTTATTATCTCCAGGCAGCATGGCATTATACATTTCGCCCCCTATGAAACGCACACTCGTCTGAAAAAAAACTGTTTTGGAATTCTTGAACCGGTATATCAGAAAAAACAATTAAAAACTGCGGTGCAAATGGATTTAGTTCTGGCACCATTGGTTGCTTTTGATGAGCAGGGAAACCGGATGGGTATGGGAGGAGGTTTTTACGATCGGGCGCTACAGCATTTAAAATCAAGTCCTATAAAAACTCGCTCCTTAAAACCACGCTTTGTCGGCATCGCTCATGAATTACAACGAGTCAGGGAACTAGAATCTCATACTTGGGATATTGCGTTAAATGCCATCGTTACTGAAAGACGATTAAGTTATTTTCATCAATAAAGAAGGAAATCGGATATTCTCTTTTAGCTCATGCAGAATGAGTTATTACAAACCAAAAGAGGTAAAACCACTGATCAGCACACCGAACAAAACAAAGTAGGTTAAAATAACCAGAGGATCTTGTCTAAAACCACTTTTTTTATTCATTAACGTTTTACGAGCTAAACGCTTATCAGGACCAAAACAGTTTTTCAAACTGCTGCTTTTAAAACCACATGAATTATTATAATTCACTCAAACCCCTCAAAAGAAATAATTTTATTTTTTATTATTAGGTAGAATTGTTTTTTCTAATCTACCTTATCCTGTATTGTGGGTATAAAAAAATACTACACCTACTCTTTGTAGGTATATTGCCTATATTTACATTTTAATGCAAGGATTTTCCTACATTTATGAGACTTAGCCCAAAAATTCTTTATATGCAGGGTTTTGAGTTTCATCCCAATAGTTATAACCCAAGTCATCCAGGTACTGATGAAAGGCACTTAAATCACCATCCGGTACTTGTATACCAGCAAGCACGCGACCAAATGCAGCACCATGATTGCGATAATGAAACAGACTAATATTCCAGTTTTGTCCCATACCACTCAAGAAACGTAATAATGCACCAGGACGCTCAGGAAACTCAAAGCGATAAAGATGCTCATTATGAATTTCAGGGGCATGTCCCCCAACCATATGACGCAGGTGTAATTTGGCAATTTCATTATCACTGAGATCAGTGACCGGATAGCCCTTTTTGTTCAGCGCCTCAAATAGTACTCCTTTTTCTTCTTCTGCATTTGATGTTTTAACACCAACAAAAATATGGGCCTTTGTATTATGAGAATAACGATAATTAAATTCCGTGATCCCCCGAGTACCGACAACTTTACAGAATTTAAGAAAACTGCCGGGACGTTCATCAATTGTTGCTGAAAACAGCAGCTCCCGATGTTCGCCTAGTTCAGCACGTTCAGCCACATGTCGTAAACGATCAAAATTAATATTAGCACCGCTGTTAATCGCCACAAATGTTTTATTTTTTATGTCATGTTCTTTAATGTAGTTTTTCAGGCCTGCTACGGCAAGTGCACCTGCCGGTTCAGTTACCGTACGTGTATCATCAAAAATATCTTTTATAGCGGCACAGATTTCATCCGCATTAACAAGAATGACATCATCCACGCACTTCTGTGCCACCTTAAAGGTTTCTTCCCCAACTTGTTTGACCGCAACGCCATCAGCAAAAATACCCACCTGATCTAAGATAATGCGTTCTTTAGCAATTAAGGCATCATGCATAGAAGCGGCATCATCGGGTTCAACACCAATAATTTTAATATGCGGATAAAGATATTTCACATAAGCCGCAATACCGGCAATCAAACCACCGCCGCCCACTGGAACAAAAATAGCCTCAGGTTCTACATCACATTGCTGCATGATCTCCATGGCAATAGTGCCTTGTCCAGCTATCACATCAGGATCATCATAGGGATGAATAAATATCAGGTTCTTTTCTTTTTCGAGTTTCCTGGCATGCTGATAGGCTTCATCATAACTATTACCAAATAATATGACTTTTCCGCCTAAGCGCTTCACCGCCGTCACTTTAATGTCTGGTGTCGTTTTGGGCATTACAATAATAGCCTCTACACCAATTTTATTAGCAGACAGGGCAACGCCCTGAGCATGATTACCTGCCGAGGCAGCAATAACACCCTGATCTTTTTCTACCTGACTCAGCTGCACCATTTTGTTATAGGCACCACGCAGTTTAAAAGAGAAAACCGGTTGCAGGTCTTCTCTTTTCAACAAAATGTTATTATCGGTACGCAGTGATAAATTGACCGCTGAATCCAACGGTACTTTATCAACAATTTCGTAAACCCGGGCTTTAAGTATCTTTTTTACATAACTTTCTAACATAGCCGCTAAGTTACCAATATTTTGAGAGCATGTCTATTCTAGATCAAAGGGGTCAGAGTAAATTGATTGATTGTTTTGGCTATAACACAGCAGAGCATATCAATTTACTCTGACCCCTTTGATAGGCTCTGGTGCTTTATAGTCAAATCAAGGATAATACCTCACAAAATTAAATTATAAAAATAAGTCAACGCTACAGTTAATAGCGGCATTTGGAGAAATAGATAAATGAATCAAGATGAAATGAAACAGGCAGTGGCACAAGCCGCTATTGAACACGTTGTAGTCGATACGATTATTGGTGTAGGCACAGGCTCTACAGCTAATTTTTTTATTGATGAACTGGCAAAAATAAAACATAAAATTAATGGTGCTGTGGCAAGCTCCGAAGCAACAGCAGAGCGCTTACGTGGTCATGGGATCGAAGTTTTTGATTTGAATTCAGTCAGTGAAATGTCTGTCTATATTGATGGTGCAGATGAAGCCAACAAGGCGCTGCATCTAATTAAAGGCGGCGGCGGTGCTTTAACGCGTGAAAAAATTGTCGCAGCCGTTGCAGATAAGTTTGTTTGTATTGTCGATGAGACAAAATTAGTGAGCTATATGGGGACATTTCCTCTGCCGGTTGAAGTGATTCCAATGGCTCGTAGTTATGTTGCCAGAGAAATTGTTAAGCTGGGCGGCGAACCCGTCTTACGTGAAGGTTTCACTACAGATAATGGTAATGTTATTCTTGATATTCACGGCATGGAGATCATGGAGCCGGTGAAGCTCGAAGAGCAGCTTAATGA
>WTAX01000233.1 GCA_013139395.1 Gammaproteobacteria bacterium
AAGCGGATAAAAAAGAAGTAATTATCAATATAACACCTCAGGATATTGTTACCCGGCGAAGTAAAAACAGACATAATGGGCAATACGTTAGTGGGGAATATTTGCTTGGAATCGATAATAAAGGCAACACCTTTGAAATTCGTCTGGACTTTGTCCGGAGTTATTCATTAATCCTAGAATAATCAGTTGGCATCGTAGCGAAACAGTCTTAGGTGTTGGAGATTAAGGGTTTTACAGGTTATTTTGACTTTATTCGTAGTCACCCCCTACGGGTGAAGTTAAAATATTCTGGAAAGCCCTTAAGATTCAGTGCATAAGTCTGTTGCAGTAGATGCCAACTGATTATTCTAGGATTAATGAATAACTCCGGACAAAGTCCAGACGAATTTCAAAGGTGTTGCCTTTATTATCAATTCCAAGCAAATATTCCCCACTAACGTATTGCCCATTATGTCTGTTTTTACTTCGCCGGGTAACAATATCCTGAGGTGTTATATTGATAATTATTTCTTTTTTATGCGCTTCATTAAAGTAATGAATCTTTAGCGTTTGACCATGCATTATAGCCAGTTCCAGTTCACTATGCATTTTGCAAGAAACAGCCTGGTAGTGTTTGAAATTATTTTTATCATCAATTTTCATAATTTTAAAGCTCAACTTGATTCAATGTTGATATAATTTTTTTGTTCAAATCGTGGTGTACAGATACACAAAAAAATAAGCTCATTCTGACCGCAGTTTTTAATTTTTTGGGGGATGCCTGCTGGTATAGTGACGACATCCAGATAGCTCACGGTCTTAGCTTGTGAATGATTAATAGTGACTTCACCCTCACCTTCAAGAATAACATAACGCTCAATAGTATTTTTAACGGCATGTAATTGCGTAGTAACTCCCGGTGCGACAGAGGCTTTAGCAATAGAACAAGTGTCATCATCGATATGATTTAACAGCTCATTGATAGTACATCGCTCGGATGTCATAAACTGTTGTTCAGCTTGATATGGTTTTATATAAGACATATAAAAGTATCCGTGTTAAGTTTTAAAAAATAAACAAACTACCCCAACCTGTATGTTGAGGCAGTATTGGTTTTACTGAGTTATATGAATGATTTTTTGTTTTAGTACATCATAAAATTGATGAATAATTAAACCTGACATCACACAGCCTGTACCAGAATAAATAGAAATATTAATTGTTTCATGGTTAAACCATGTGCCTAATAACAAGGCGGAAACAGGCGTAATCAACGTGGCTAAAGCAACTGTTGATGGCGATAATTTTGCTAACACAAAGTAATAACTTACAAAGCCGACAACAGAACCCATAACGCCAAGGTATACAATAGACCAGAGTGTTCTTGAGGGCAATTGTTCAGGCAAAGGATCGGCAAATAATATAAAACTGACTATAAATAACGGCATAGAATAGAGTAAGCCGCCAGTGGTAACAATTAATGCTGGTAGTGGTACATTAAGGCGCTTGATCCAGACAGCACTGCCGGAATGTAATAGAACAGATACTAATACCGCAGCAATACCTGATATTGCCTGCTCACCCAGTTCAATTTGATCAATAAATATAATTATCAGCCCGACAACGCCCAGTAAAGCACCTATGAGTTTGTTTAAGCCAAAGGTTTCATTGTTTAAAAGGAAAATAGCAAAGCCTGTTGTGAGTATGGGGGTTAGACCAAACAATACTGAGATCAATCCTGAAGGAATAAATTGTGCTCCCCAATACACCATCATCATAGCACCATAGATAGCAACGGCAGAGGCAAAATAAACCTGGCGTGCTGATTTATGCATAGGAATTGACCGATACCAGATAAGAGTCAAAATACAGGCTAAACCAGCACCAATTAACATGCGTAGAGACACACCGGTAATAAAGCTAACACCCTGAGAGCTCCACTTGATGGCCAAAGGTGTTGTTGACCAGACAATGATCATTAATAAATAAGCAATAATAATAAGTAATGTATTTTTAGTCTTCATGTTATTTCACAAAAGATGTAGTAACTATTCAGCGAGTACTTCTAATTAACACGCTGAATAGTTACAAGATGTATAGTTTTTTCCAAGGCTAAGGTTAAATCTTCAGGCAAAAAAAAAGCCACAGATTTTTATCTGCGGCTTTTTGAAAACGGAAACTATTTTATAAGGTTAATTCATAAATAACCTTAATCTGAACCGATTTAAAGCACACAGATCGTTACTCACACACCAGCGAAAGTGTGCAATGCTTTTGAGTACCACTCGATAAAAATGTGTGTTAAATGTGTTCATGTTTATAGATTGCGATAAAAGCTGATTATTGTCAAGAAATGATTTTTTCTCTTAAGCTATTGCCATTTTTTACGGATGAAGAATTTTGACAATTTTGTTAAATCTTCTATAGTTACAAGATATCCTTAAAAATTGGTAATTATTCAGTGTGTATTTCTAAATAACGTTTGTTAAGCCTATGGTCACTTATTTTTCTGACTTTGAAAACTCGCTACGCTCAGACAATCAAAGTCAAAAAAATAAGCAACCATAGACTTTTTGCTAGCAATAGGCTGTGTAGTTACAAAAATTATTCATTAAAAGGTGTTGTTACAGAACGTGGTTAATAAAATCGGTCGTTTTAATAAAATTAGAGAGCTGGGCAAGGGAACGCAGGGAGTTGTTCATCTGGCTGTTGATCCTGTTTTGCAGCGAAATGTAGCGATAAAATCCTTGCATGTTGCTAATTTAAATAATGCTGTTGATACTAAAGATTTACTACTAAAAGAAGCACGCACCATTAGCAAAATGGTACATCCCAATATTGTTTCAATATATGAAGCAGGTGAAGATGAAAAGCACAATCCCTATCTTGTGTTTGAGTATGTGAGCGGACAATTACTCTCAGATGTAATGAAACGTAAAGGCATGATGTCGGTTAAAAATGCCTTAGCAATTTTAAAACCCGCCATTGAAGCGATCAGTCATGCTGATCAGCAAAACATTATTCATTGTGATCTAAAACCCGCTAATATTTTGATTAATGATGATAATATTCCAAAAATTATGGATTTTGGTATTGCCCGGGTGCTTTCTGAACAGAAGTCTAAAACTGATGGCTTCTTCGGCACCCCTCGTTATATGCCGCCTGAATATATTCGTAAACAAACCATTACAGCCAGTAACGACTCATATGCACTGGGGATTATTCTCTATGAAATGCTAACCGGCAGATCAGTTTTTATTGGCCGTGATATTAAACAAATTATAGCCAAAGTACTTAATGAGTCATTACCTCCTCCCTCCCGTTTCAATACTGATATTGATGCACAATTTGAAAGTATTATTTTAAAAGCCATAGATAAGAAACTGGATAATCGATACCACAGTACCTCTGAATTTAATGCCGCAATTGATGAATATCTTGAGGCTCAGGGGGCTATTGTCAATCAATCCAGTAAAAAGCATGATGCCACCATTGAATTTTTGCTTAGACGCATGAAGCGTAAAAAAGATTTCCCGGCATTATCAGAGTCTTTGTTTAAAATTAATAAAATAGTCGATGAAGATGAAAAAGGCTTTGAAGCGCTGGCCGGTGCAATTGTTGAAGATTTTGCTCTCACTAATAAAATTTTAAAAATTGTTAATTCTGCTTATTATCGTCGCAGTGGCGGTGAGGTGAAAACCATATCACGAGCAGTCATGATGTTGGGTTTTGATGCCATACGATCCATTGCAGTGAGCTTAATTTTAATTGATCATCTGCATGATAAATCGCAGGCGAAACAACTGAAAGATCGGGTGATATCATGTTTATACAGTGGTGTGTTTGCAAAAAATCTTGCTGATAAATCACAAATAATGAATAAGGAAGAGGTATTTCTTAGTGGTATTTTTCATAATCTGGGTAAATTATTAGCTATTTTTTATTTTAATGAAGAATCATTAGAAGTTGAGCGATTAGTTGCAGAAGAAAATATTTCTGAAGAAAATGCGGCAACTCAAGTCCTTGGGGTTCCTTATCATCGCCTTGGGGTTGCCATTGCGAAAGAATGGGAATTACCACACTATATCGTTGATACTATCAATCCCTACAATACCAAAGTCAATAGTAAACGCCTGCATTTGAGTAATGAGGAAAAAATTCATGCTATCAGCAGTTTGTCTAATGAACTGACCGATCTTATTGAAGAAAATAGTGATTCAGATGATTGGCGACAAAAATCAGTTAAATTATGGCGGCAGTATACACCGCAGTTAAATCTCAAAGATAAAGATCTGATTTCTCTGGCGGATCAGGCTAAAAAAGACTTACTTGATTTGAATTCTATTTTAAATATTAATATGTCAAATTCATCTATTATTCAAGGACTGGATATTGAAGAAACAGAGAGTGAAGAATCCGCTGCTGATAAAACAATTGTGCTCAATAGCGTACAAAATGCTTCAGATGGACAGACAATTGCTATTAATACGAAAGAGCAGATACAGGATGTAGTGTTTGATGAAGATGTTTATGAACCTGAGAAAATATTAAAAGACGGTATTGATGATATCAGTGCTATGCTGATGGAAGATTATAGTGTAACGGATGTGTTTCGTCTCTGTCTTGAAGTGATGCATCGAGCGTTTAAATTTGATCATGCTGTTGTTTGTATGGTTAATAATAAAAAGAAATTGATGGAAGGCAAATTCGGTCATGGTATTAATAATGCTTTTTTAAGCCAGTTTCAATTTTCTATGAACTACAAACCAGATGTTTTTCATTTGGCTTTGGAAAAAGGCATTGATATCTTTATTGCAGATACGACAGATGAAAAAATATTAAAAAAAATCCCTGCCTGGTATCAGCAGATTATTGACGCTGAGAGTTTTATTGTGCTGCCCGTTATGGTTAAAAAGAAGGCAATTGGACTGTTTTATGGTGATCGTTTTAAATCAGGTGAATTAATGATAAAACCACATGAGCTTAAATTAATGCAGCAGCTCAAGTTTTTAGCATCTGAAGCCTTGCTCAAAAAATATCAGCGATAAGGGTCGCGGAAATAAAGATTTACTAGCTGAATTCAATAAGAATAACAGAAATATTATCTTCACCACCTGCCAGATTGGCTTCAATAATCAATTGTTCAATAGCAGTCTCTGCTGATTTTTCATATTGAATAAGAGTATCGAGAATTTTTT
>WTAX01000160.1 GCA_013139395.1 Gammaproteobacteria bacterium
CCAATATTGCCGGTTGGGATACGAAGGATGTTTCACCAGGTCAGATAATTGCGACCTACCGTATACGGGTGCATACGGTCATGGTCCTTATCAGCTACACGGAAAATGCATACAGCATTGATTACAAAAATAGCTATGCAATGAAAGTCCATTGTAATGAAGAGGATAAAGAAGCAGGGCGATCGAGCAAAATCACTTCTGGGAGCGGGACTTGCCCAGATGTCACCCAACCCGCGTACATTCATGAGGAATATCAGGTTTGGGTCAACGAATTAAATAGAGCAATCAGTGTGGCTTTACAGAGCTGACTAGAAGCCAGTCCGAGAATAGAGAATCTACTGCAGAAATGCCCTTGTGGCCAGATTTTTCGATCATTTCCTTTAATATAGTCACCACTATATTCGCCTCAAATGACAAAAAATCTGGCTTAAAATGGCTTTCCCTCGCTGCGGCTTCTGTTCTCGGACAGACTCCTTGGCGAACAGCTTATAGACACCCATTAAAAAATCGGTAGCCATAACCATATTGCTGTTGCTGTCACATTAAAAATAGTTGACCACTGAGGGAATAAAGCTGCAATTAAAATTAAACTAAAAATTAATTTGTTTTTCATGATCATTCTCCCATTCGGCATATGTTCATGTTGACAACTCCTTTCAATAAAGAGTACTCACGAATTGTGCCAGATAGAAGACTATTTATAGGTTGTTGTATTTAAAGATATAGTTACTGTGTTTTATACAATTATATTTATAAGTAACGTTATTTTGACAATTTTTAAATTCTTTTTAACAATATTTCATCATAATGATTGAATTAAAACCCCCACTCAACACCAATTATAAACCTGTCTTTATGATCAAACTGACCAAATAATCCCTTTTCATCACCATAAAAGATATCAAGCCCAAGCCATACATTGACATCATCTTTCCATTCATAACTGATTTTAGGACGAATGAGTCCATCTTTATTATTCGTATTATGTAACCATAAAACTTCAGCCTCAATTGTTTCATTTATAAAATCCTGACGGGCAAGTAATGTCATCGTGGTCTCTACTTTATCTCGTATTAAAGAGTCTCGTATTAAACCGGATGACTCTTGCATTAAATGACTTTGGAACAATTGTACACTTAAAAAAGTATCCTCTATTCCTGACCAGTCCAGGCCAATAACATAAGAGAGCTCATCACTTTTTATAACACCATCATGGTCTCTTATATTGTCTGTCAAGAAATATTGATCGGTTGAATAACCAATTTCACCACGCAGAACAAAATCACCAAAGGCATTGCTGAACGTACCGCCAAGAAGATGAGATCGTTTATAAGTCGGTGTTATGGTCACTTTTGGTTCTTTTCCTAACGTTAAAGTTCGAAACAGAACAGGATTGTCATTGTAATGATAAAGATAATTAAGGGATAGATCCCAGCCTGCAACAAAACTGGTCAAGCGAATGCCATAGTCAGCATCAGAAAAAAAATGATCAGGCTTATCTAATGACTGTAAATCTATGGCTACACCGGGTGGTACAGCAGGGATCAAACATGGTGAAGTAAATGCATAGAGAGCATCTGATTCAGGTAATATATTATACGTTTGATCAGGGATCCAGATTAATTGCAGAAGAGAATCATTAATCGGAATTTCGGCATTGATCGTCCATAAAGGGATCCGAGAATCATCAAAATCATCCAGAATAAACTCTCGAAAGTCCATAGGATTAACGACATCAAGTACTTTTAAACCATCAGCCTTACCCCAAACGATCTGCTGTTTTCCTATGGTCAAATATGTTTGACTCAGCTCTAATTCCAATTCGGTCTCGTAATAAAACTCCCTGAGTTCCAGATCGATATGATTACTGATCAACCAGCGCCTGGATATCTTTGACACTTCATCCTGCGATGGTTGACCGGGTTCCAGTTTATCCTCAATATCACCACGCAGACGAGCAATCATTGTGAGTTTGTCATTATTATTGAGTTCTATATTAATCTCAGGCTAAAAAATAAACTCCATTTTTTGATTGCTGTGTTCAACCGTACCATAAGCCCACTCTGTTTTAAGCAGTGCACTAAAGTCTATGGTATCGGCTTCATCAGCCTGAGTATTAGTCGAAGATAGAATGAAAAAAAATAATAGAAAATAAACTCGATAAGAGCCCTTAGCCAAATAGGAGCCTTCATCCAAATAATAGCTTCTGCTGTCATATTTGCTAACATATAATTCCAAATATGACAGCATAAAAAATTTTTTTAGATAGAAGTATAAGCTTTTTAACACTCGTTTTAGCGATGACATAACTCATCTTCCTATTTCGCTCAATTACAAACCACGTTGTAATGCTCGTTGGGTGAAGACCTTGTCTTTTACACCATTGGAATAATCAAAGTCACTGAACAGAAAGCGAGTGGAATGTCCCGTCTTATGATTACTAA
This sequence comes from Gammaproteobacteria bacterium, assembly GCA_013139395.1. Taxonomy (GTDB): domain Bacteria; phylum Pseudomonadota; class Gammaproteobacteria; order GRL18; family GRL18; genus GRL18. The sequence continues at coordinate 2,445 of WTAX01000160.1, forward strand.
CCTCAATAGTATAGGCGGTCCAGATATTTTGTACGAGTTGAATATCACGAGTAAAAATTGTTTTAAGCTCATTGCCACGCACATCCCAGCGTTTGGATTGGCGTACCATCCAGATTTTACTATCCACCCAATGTTGAACCTTACTGTAACCCAGTTCTTTGGCCACTTTTTCATTGACAGGTATGGCTTCAACAATATAAGTATGATGGCCATCAATATCTGCTTCACCAATAGTTTTCCAGGTATAGTCTGCGATACCTACCTTGCTTTCCTTTTTTATATCTTCATAGGTAAAATCAGTACCAAGAAAGTAATCACCTCGATCGGATGCTGAAATACGACGGACTTTTCTCATGGCTGGTAAATATAACCACTGATCATCATCTTTCTCAGCTTGTGGATAGTCATAGGTTAAAAAAGCCGTTTTTTTCACATTCCTGGGTTTTAAATAGAAGATCACTGTGCGTTTTTCATCACCATAATATTTTC
>WTAX01000468.1 GCA_013139395.1 Gammaproteobacteria bacterium
ATAAAATTAATGTACGTCATCAATGTGGTGATAAACACCTGGATATGACTAAAGATAATTATAAATGGCTTGAACAGACTGAAGGTGAAGTCAATATCAGTGTGGAAATTATGCCCTTTATTAATGATATGGCAAAAAATTATACCTGGGCAGATCTGGTGGTTTGTCGTTCGGGAGCGTTAACGGTGAGTGAAATTGCCGCAGTGGGAGTGGCGTCATTATTGGTGCCTTTTCCCTATGCAGTAGATGACCATCAAACGGCCAATGCAGCTTACCTTGCTGATGAAGATGCAGCCTTTTTAATACAGCAAAATGATTTAAGCAGTGAGAAACTGGCAGAACTATTAATGAATTTGAATCAGGAAAAATTACTAACAATGGCTGTAAATGCACGAAAACTATCGATTAATAATGCAGCTGAAGTCGTTGCAGATGAATGCCTGTTATTGGCAGGATAGCTATGGTTTAAAACTATGACTATAAATAATACACCTATTACTAACGTGAGCAGACAGGAAATGCTAAAAGAAGATGTAGAGCTGTCTATGGGACGGATCAAACATATTTATTTTATTGGTATTGGTGGTGTGGGTATGAGTGGTATTGCCGAAGTGCTGCTCAATATGGGCTATCAGGTATCCGGCTCTGATCTGCAGAGCTCTAAGATCACTGAACGTCTTGAAAATGCCGGAGCCACTGTTTTTAAAGGACATCATGCGCATCAGATAGATGCCGCTCATGTCGTCGTCACATCAACTGCGGTAAGCATTGATAACCCGGAAGTTCAGCGCGCGAAAGAATTAAGAATACCCATTATTCCCAGAGCAGAAATGCTGGCGGAGCTGATGCGTTTTCGCTACGGCATTGCTATTGCCGGAACACATGGTAAAACCACCACCACGAGCCTGGTGGCCAGTGTGCTGGCAGAAGGCGGCATGGATCCGACATTTGTTATTGGCGGCAAGCTTAATAGTGCAGGAACCAATGCAAAATTAGGTGCCAGTAAATATCTGGTTGCAGAAGCCGATGAAAGTGATGCGTCATTTTTACATTTACAGCCAATGATTTCAGTGGTAACCAATATTGAAGCTGATCATATGGAAACCTATGGAGGTGATTTTGAACAATTAAAATCGACCTTTAATGAATTTTTACATCAATTACCATTTTATGGCCTGGCGGTTTTATGTATTGATGATGCCGTGGTGGCAGAGCTGGTCGATGATATTAGTAAACCGGTTAAAACCTATGGCATTGATAATGATAAGGCTGATGTTCAGGCTCTGAATGTAAAACAAACACTGAATAAAACATCTTTTAAAGTATCGTGTAAAGATGCTGATGGGCAACATAAGGACTGGCTGGATATTACCTTAAATATGCCTGGCCTGCATAATGTACAAAATGCTTTGGCTGCGATTGTTATTGCTATTGAGCTGGGTATTGAAAAAGAGAAAATTGCTTCCGCCCTGGAAAAATTTGAAGGCATTGGCCGACGTTTTCAAATGTATGGTGAGCTTGATTTCAATGGTCATATAGCCATGCTGATTGATGATTATGGTCATCATCCCAGTGAAGTTGAAGCAACTATTAAAGCCATTAGAAGCGGCTGGCCGGAAAAACGTCTGGTGGTATTATTTCAGCCGCATCGCTATAGCAGAACACGGGATTTATTTGAAGATTTTGTGCATGCCTTAAGTCAGGTGGATCAATTACTATTACTGGAAGTTTATTCTGCCGGTGAAGATGTTATTTCCGGTGCTGATTCCCGTGCATTAAGTCGTTCTATTAGAAATCGCGGCAAGGTTGACCCTATTTTTATTGAACAGCACGAAGAGATCAATGAGGTATTGATGGAAACCATAATGGATGGTGATATTTTACTTACGCTTGGTGCTGGTAATGTCGGTGCTATTGGTGCAGGTATTTATGATTTGTTTAAAGCTGATAAATAAGCAATCACTATTATGACCAGCTTACTGCAAAAAAAATTATCAGAGGCAAAAGAGTCAGGGCAAATACAAGGGCAGTTAAAACTTAATGAGCCGCTGGCTCGTTATACTACATGGCGAATTGGTGGTAGTGCAGAGTGCTGGTATCGACCAGAAGATGAAAAAGATTTACAGACGATTTTAAAAATGTTACCAGAAAATACAACGGTCAATTGGATTGGCTTAGGCAGTAATTTACTGGTGAGAGATGGTGGTGTAAAAGGTCTGATAATTAACACCAATGGTGTGCTGAATAAACTGGCTAGTAAATGTAGTGATGACAGTGAGCAAACAGCAGGGCAATTAGCAAAAGGATCAGCAAAACAATCAGCAGAACGAGCAACATGTTTAATCACTGCTCAGGCTGGTGTAGCCTGCGCCATTTTTTCTCGAAAGGCCGCTAATTCCGGTCTTAATGGCGCGGAGTTTTTATCAGGTATTCCTGGAACTATTGGTGGTGCGCTGGCAATGAATGCCGGAGCTTTTGGTGGAGAGACATGGCAGCATGTAGTGAGTGTGACCATGATTAATGAACAAGGTGAATTGATCACAAGAATGCCGGATGAATTTAGTATTCAATATCGAAAAGTTGCAGCAAAGAAAGTGATTAATAAACATGACCATAAAGCACCTGTCAATAAAGCAAGGCAGGAATGGTTTTTAAGCGCTGAGTTTCGTTTTGAAAAAGATGAGCAGGGATTACAACAAAGTAAAGCAGAGATTAAGCGTTTATTGACCAGACGAGCAGAAACGCAACCAACTAAACAGGCTAATGCCGGTTCAGTTTTTAAAAATCCTGATAATGATTATGCGGCACGATTAATTGAATCCTGCGGCTTAAAAGGCAAAATAGTTAATGGTGCACAGATTTCACAAAAGCATGCCAACTTTATTATTAACAAAGGTGATGCCAAAGCACAGGATGTTGAAGCATTGATTAAAGAAATTAAAGCTGCAGTATTAAAGAAACATCAAATAGAATTGGAAACAGAAGTAAGAATTATTGGTGAGTATTAAACTTACCATTAAGCAGACTGACTATTAATTACACTGAAAGAAATGATAAATAAAGACAATAAACAATCTGATTCTATACAAGCTGAAGCCCTTTGACGGGTTGCTGTGCTGATGGGTGGTGATTCAGCAGAACGCGAAGTTTCTTTAAAAAGTGGTCAGGCGGCACTTGATGCACTGATAAGAAAAGGTGTTGATGCCTTTGCTCTTGATTTGCGTTTTAAGAATAATGCTGAGAACGGCAGTGTCTGTCAGCAATTAAGTGCTGAAAAAATTGATATCGCCTTTATTGCATTACATGGTCGCGGTGGTGAAGATGGTGTTGTTCAGGGTGTATTAGAAGCTCTGGGTATTGCCTATAGTGGTTGTCATGTTGCTGCATCTGCTATTGGTATGGATAAATTAAGAACTAAGTTGATCTGGTCTGGTCGTGGTCTGCCGACACCACCATTTGAGCTGATTAAAGCATCACAGCTATTAACAGAAGATAAAAAAATAATTAATCCATTACTTGAGCAGGTTGCTGATTCATTGGGCTTTCCAGTAATGGTTAAACCTGCTCACGAAGGTTCCAGTATCGGCATGAATAAAGCAGATAATAAGGAATCATTGCTTGATGCTTTAACGATGGCAGCAGACTACGATGATGAAATATTAATTGAAAAATGGATTGTTGGTAAAGAATATACTGGTGCGGTTTTAGCCGGACAGGTGTTACCTCTGATCAGGCTGGAAACACCTGGAGATTTTTATGATTTTCATGCCAAGTATGTGAGTGATGATACGATTTATCATTGTCCTTGTGGTTTGGATGAGACCTTAGAGAAGGAATATCAAGGCTTAATACTTGATGCCTTTGATTGTATTGGTGCGAAGGGCTGGGGGCGTGTTGACTTTATGTGTGATGAGCAGGGGCAAGCATGGTTGATTGAAATTAATACCGTCCCTGGATTAACGGATCATAGTTTAGTACCGATGGCGGCAAGAAATTGTGGGATTGAATTTGATGAGCTGATTTTTAAGATTCTGGCAACTGCTGTTAATCATGGGAATTAGTGAAGAAAAAACAACAGAAGTTACAAAAATAAAAGTACTGACAACGTTACTTTTGTTGATGATATTTGTGGGACTGTTAACAGCATCCTGGTTGTTTATGAGCTGGCTTACTAAGCCTGGAAATTTTCCATTTAAAAAAGTTGAATTAGTAAACCAGCTGGAGAATCAGAAAAGTAAAGAACTACAAAGAATGACTGCAAATGTGATGAATGGTGGTTTTTTTAGTTTAAACGTTGACCAGTTAAGAGCAGATTTATTGGCTAAGCTGCCCTGGGTAAAATCAGTTTCAGTAAGAAAGGTATGGCCGGATAAACTACTGCTGAAAATTATTGAGCATAAACCAGTCGCTCGTTGGTTGTCAGTAGAGAAAAACAGTGATTTAAATGAAACACAGTTATTAAGTCAAAATGGTATTGTTTTTAATCCAGTGCTAACAGATAAACAAGAACGACAATTTGCGCAAATGACTTTATTAACGGGTACCAATAGTAATGCTGAAAAAGTATTAACAAACTGTGTTCAAATTAATAAAAAATTGAAACAGCTTGGCTTAGCTGTTAAGCAGTGTGGTATGAATGAACGAAGGAGCTGGAAGCTTAAGCTTTCTCTCAATAATGATTTGGATCTTAAGTTAGGCAAAGAGAAAATTATACAAAAGCTCGAGCGTTTTATTAATGTTTTTTCCGGGCAGCTTAAACAATATCTGAGTTCTGTTGAATCAGTGGATTTACGTTACTCAAATGGATTTAGTGTTAAATGGATACCAGCAGCAAGTATCACTGGGCCTTTAACTAATTCCTTAGATAACTCGTTACACAATAAGGCTCTTACAAAAAAGAGCAGGAAACAGGAATAAATAGGCTATGACTAAACGAAATGATAAACGCCTCATTGTTGGTCTTGATATCGGTACTTCCAAAATTTCTGCAATAGTTGCTGAAGTGGGTATTGATGGTGATGTTGAAATTATCGGTATGGGTAAACATGCAGCACGTGGAATGAAAAAGGGTGTTGTGATCAATATAGAATCAACAGTTCAATCTATAAAGCGGGCGATTGAAGAAGCTGAACTAATGGCTGGATGTGAAATTCATTCTGTTTTTGCTGGTGTTGCCGGCAGTCATATTAATAGTCTTAATTCACATGGCATGGTTGCTATTAGAGATAAAGAAGTAACCACAGAGGATCTTGAACGAGTTATGGATGCTGCACGAGCTGTGGCAATTTCAACCGATCAGAAGATTTTACATGTCTTACCACAGCAGTTTTTAATTGATGATCAAGACGGTATTCGTGAACCCATTGGTATGTCAGGTATACGTTTAGAAGTTGATGTGCATATGGTGATGGGTGCAGAAAGTGCAGTACAAAATATTATTAAATGTATTCACCGTTGTGATTTAGAAGTGGATGATATCATTCTTGAACAGTTGGCATCCAGTTATTCAGTGCTGACAGAAGATGAAAAAGACTTAGGTGTTTGTTTAGTTGATATTGGCGGCGGCACTACAGATGTTGCTATCTTAATTAAAGGTGCTATTCGTCATACAAGAGTTTTTCCTGTTGCCGGTGATCAGGTGACTAACGATATTGCTGTGGCTTTGAGAACACCGACTAAATACGCAGAAGAAATTAAAATTAAATATGCTTGCGCTCTGCGTCAATTGACTAATCCGGAAGAAACAATTGAAGTGCCAAGTGTAGGAGACAGGCCACCAAGACGTTTAGCGCGTCAAGTGCTTGCTGAGGTTATAGAACCTCGTTATGAAGAATTATTTACACTCATTAAAAATGAGTTGCAGCGTAGTGGCTTAGAAGAATTTTGTGCTTCAGGTGTGGTATTAACCGGAGGTAGTTCAAAAATGGAAGGAGCGGTTGAATTGGCAGAAGAAGTATTTCATATGCCCGTTCGAATTGGTACGCCCCTGGATATGGATGGTTTAAATGATATGGTTAAAGATCCCCGATATGCAACTGGTGTGGGATTGATACTATTTGGCAAACAGAATCAGGAAGTGAGTGGTTTTGAATTCTCAGAGCACAAAGGCTTTTCTGGAATTTTTGTCAAGATGAAGAAGTGGTTTCAGGGTAATTTCTGAATCATTGTTGTAAGGAAATGTTGTAAGGGAATGTTGTGATGAATGCTCAACGATATTTAACAGATAAGCAGTAAGTTGGGATGATTGAATTTTTTATTTTAATGTGTTTTTTTCATTGGCGTGAATAGGAGTAAGTGGGAATGTTTGAATTAATGGATACCTCAAGTGATCGTGCAGTAATTAAGGTGATGGGTGTCGGCGGCGGCGGTGGTAATGCTGTTGAACACATGGCAAATAGTAATATTGAAGGTGTTGATTTTATCTGTGCTAACACTGATGCTCAGGCATTGGCGCATTCATCAGCACGTACGGTATTACAAATTGGTAATGAAATTACCAAAGGTTTGGGAGCAGGCGCAAATCCAGGTGTGGGACGTGAAGCGGCAATTGAAGATCGTGAGCGTATTATGGAAGCCATTGCTGGTACTGATATGTTATTTATTACTGCCGGCATGGGTGGTGGTACAGGCACTGGTGCTGCACCTATTGTTGCTGAACTGGCAAAAGAAATGGGTATTTTGACTGTTGCTGTGGTGACAAAACCTTTTCCATGGGAAGGTCCACGTCGTATGGGGCAGGCAGAAGAGGGTATTAATGAATTGCGTGAATATGTTGATTCATTAATTACTATCCCTAATGAAAAGCTGCAGGCTGTACTGGGTAAAGGCACAACATTGCTGGATGCATTTAAAGAAGCAAATAACGTGTTATTAAATGCTGTTCAGGGCATTGCTGAATTAATTACCCGTCCAGGTTTAATTAATGTGGATTTCGCTGATGTGCGTACTGTGATGTCAGAAATGGGTATGGCAATGATGGGTACTGGTAGTGCTACTGGTGAAGATCGTGCAATTGATGCTGCTGAACGTGCAATCTCAAGTCCTTTACTTGAAGACGTTGATCTTTCAGGTGCTAAGGGTATTCTGGTTAATGTGACTGCTGGTATGGATATGTCTATTGGTGAATTTGAAGACGTTGGTAATTCAATCAAAAAATTTGCTGCTGACAATGCAACTGTTGTAGTGGGTACTGTAATTGATCCTGAAATGAATGGTGAAATGCGCGTGACTGTTGTTGCCACAGGTATTGGTGCAGCGGACAAAGTTGTCGTAGAAAAACCTGAAATCAAGCTGGTCAAGCCTGAGCAAAAACGAGCAGAAAACATTCAATCAATTGATACTAACTCGATTGTTGAAGAAGAGTTTGTGATCACCCAAAAAGTTTCAGGTGATGAATATACGACTGGCGGTGAAACTGAAGATTTAAAATATCTTGATATTCCTGCTTTTTTACGTCGTCAAAATGACTAAAGCTGGTCTCTTGAGCTTTGGTTATTTAGAGATGGCTTAGTTAGAGATGTGGTTATTCAAGATCTGTAGTTATATGGGTCCCGGTGCAACTGCTGTGAAGTAAATAGAACAACAATAAATACTATTATAGGCAGCCTGTTATGCTGAGAAATTAGTTAATAAAATTTTCTATATGAGGCTAATTGCTCATAATATCAGGGAAAACCTTAGGTAGGAAAGTTGTGGTTGGTATGATACACTCAGCTGTTGAGGGCTTTATCATCAACTCAGGAATACCGTAAATGATAAAACAACGTACGTTAAAAAATAGCATCAAGGCAACAGGTGTTGGCTTGCACTCGGGCGAAAAAGTGTATTTAACACTGAGACCGGCGCCAGTTAATACAGGTATTATCTTTCGCAGGGTTGATCTTGAAACGCCAATGGAGATACCTGCGAGGGCTGAGAATGTTGGTGATACCACCTTGTCAACGACTCTTGTTAAAGATGGTGTAAAAATATCGACCGTTGAGCATTTATTATCGGCAATGGCCGGTATGGGGATTGATAACGCTTATATTGATTTAAGTGCACCTGAAGTACCTATTATGGATGGTAGTGCAGGGCCGTTTGTCTTTTTACTGCAATCGGCGGGCATTGTTGAACAATCAGCAGCTAAACGTTTTATTCGAATCAAGCGTAATGTAATGGTTGAAGAAGGTGATAAATGGGTGCGCTTTGAGCCTTATGAAGGTTTTAAAGTGTCATTTATTATTGATTTTGAACATCCTGCTATTCAAGGGCGTTCACAAAGTGCCGAAATGGACTTTTCTTCTACTTCCTTTGTACGTGAAGTCAGCCGCGCCAGAACATTTGGTTTTATGAATCAAATCGAACAGCTTAGAGCCAATAACCTGGCATTAGGCGGCAGTTTAAATAATGCTATCGTAATGGATGAATATCGAGTCCTCAACGAAGATGGTTTGCGTTATGAAGATGAATTTGTTAAACATAAAATTCTGGATGCCATCGGTGACCTTTATTTATTAGGTAGTAGTCTGATTGGTGCTTTTAGCGGCCATAAGGCTGGACATGCCTTAAATAACAAGATCTTACGTGAATTGCTGGCAGATGAATCAGCCTGGGAAGAAGTCATTTTTGAAGATGAAAAACTGGCTCCAATTTCCTATATGAAGTCAATTGTGTCGGCGTAAATTCGCTGTAACGCAAGTTGTTTAGCGACCTTTCTCGACATTGTGAGCTAAACGCATTAAGGCTTCTTTTAAATCATCATTTTCAATATGTTCTGCGCTATCTTGTATAATGGCTGCAGAATTTTGTGAATAAACAGGATTTTTTTGGTCTTTTTTGACTGCTGTTGTTGAAGAAGTTACTCTGATTACTATTTTTTTTAGCTGGCTGAATTGCGGCTCTGCACATAGAGAACGTTTTAACGTCGGTGTATAAAAGCGTAACTTACTCGCCCATGCAGGACTGATAGTTGCAATGATCAGAGCGTATTGATCATCTTTTTTTTGCTTGTTTTTATTGGAAAAACCGAGCACTGAAATTTTTTCAGCAAATTCTGCAGGAAGATAAGTCAATACTCGCCTGGATAAGTATTCGAGGTAGCGGCTGTGTTGCAGCAGACGATCGAGGCTGGCTGAGGATTGTTGAAGAACTTTTTTCATGCAAACAGGCTTCTAAAGTTTAACTGGATTGATAACTGGATTGATAGTTGTTGCTGGTAAAGAACTAGAAAATTATAGCACGGATTGCACTTTAAATAATCAAACACTACTATTACATTTGATAGTGTAGGGCTGATACATAGGCGCAAGACTTATAATTATGAATATTATTTTAGTTAGAAGAAAAAGCGGTGCAGCATTTGATATTAACTTATCACGCTCCTTTATTATTATTATCTCCTTAATGTTTCTCAGCTTACCTGTTTTGAGCTATTACTTCGGTGTTATCTCCAGCGATCGCACACCTATAATGGCGGATATTAATAAACCAGAACATATCGAGCCCATTCGAAAAGAATTAAATAAGATCGTCGGCAGTATCTATAAAGAAGAATTAGCCCAGCAACAGGAAGAACTGAATGCACTCAAACTGCATAATCAGGAAAATATCAATGCACTAACTAATAGCATGGCTAAATTGCAGGCACATATTATTCGCCTTGATTCACTTGGAAGTCGTTTAACTGAAGTAGCACAGTTAGATAAAAAAGCATTTAATTTTAATTTTTCACCATCAATGGGTGGGCCTGATGATGATACTGTACAACCCGGTGATTCTCAAAATTTAATATTCTCTCAAAATCTTAAATATGGTGAATTTGTAGAACGAATGAACCAAATCACTCAAGATATTGATAGCAGAAGCAAGCAATTAGACATCCTGGAAAATTTACTCATTGCAGAACATTTTAAACTGAGTTCAACACCGACAGGTAAACCTGCTGAAAAAGGCTGGATTTCTTCATATTTTGGTATGCGAAAAGACCCATTTAATGGCAAACGAAAAATGCATAAAGGGGTTGATGTTGCAGGAAAATCAGGTACCTCTGTTTTAGCGACTGCTGATGGTGTCGTTATACGTGCTGAAAGACAAAATGGCTATGGTAAATTATTAGAAATTGATCATGGCTATGGTCTGAGTACCCGCTATGGTCATAATAAAACCATTGCAGTAAAAGTGGGTGATATCGTCAAGCAAGGTCAGGTTATAGCCAGCATGGGTTCAACTGGTCGTTCGACTGGTCCGCATGTGCATTATGAAGTGCTGCGTAATGGTAAACAGGTCAATCCACAAAAATATATAATAACTGCACAGAAGTAGTCTCTGTTTATTATCCCCCTTTATTCAATAGCATTCGGCGCTAAGCGTTAAGAAAAAATCAACGGTAATACGGATAAACTTTTTTTATCTTTTCTGAACGCTAAAATTCCTCTTTAGTGTTTTCAGTGTAAATTTTCCTAAATTCCAATAATTCTGATTTTTTATCCTAAATTTGCTTAATTTAGCATTATTAATTAATAGGTTTGTGCTATGCTAACGGGTTCTGATATTTAGAATATTATTCACTTTTACTGACTATTTATCACTTTTTATTTAACCTCTTATTTAGAGTCAGACACTTACAAAAATTATGGTTGCAAAATTATTCAGGAAAATTTTCGGGAGTCGAAACGACCGGGAAATAAAGCGTTATTTTAAAACAGTAGCGAATATCAATACTCTCGAAGGTGCATTGCAAGAGTTGACTGATCAGGAAATTCAGTCCAAAACCGATGAACTTAAGCAACAAGTGAAAGATGGAAAAACTCTGGAAGCCATCTTACCAGAAGCCTTTGCCACCGTCCGGGAAGCCAGTCGTCGAGTGATGGGCATGCGTCATTTTGATGTTCAGCTTGTTGGTGCAATGGTGCTCAATGAAGGCAAAATTGCTGAAATGCGTACCGGTGAAGGTAAAACTCTGATGGCGACATTAGCTGTTTACCTTAATGCCTTGAGTGGTGACGGTGTTCATGTTGTTACGGTCAATGACTACCTGGCAGAGCGTGATGCTAAGTGGATGGGCAAATTATACAATTTCCTTGGCATGTCTGTGGGAGTTATTTTATCCGGTCAGGATTCCGAGCAAAAGCGTCAGGCTTATGCGGCCGATATTATCTATGGTACTAATAATGAGTTTGGCTTTGATTATCTGCGCGATAATATGGCTTTTGCGACTGAAGATAAAGTTCAGAGAGGTCTTAATTTTGCTATCGTTGATGAAGTTGACTCAATTTTAATTGATGAAGCCCGAACGCCATTAATTATTTCCGGACCGGCTGAAGACAACTCAGACGTTTATCAACGAGTTAACGCACTGATTCCTAAGTTAGTACAGCAGGAAGCCGTGGTTGAGTCTTTAGAAGAGGTTGAAGAGCCCGCTGGCGATTATACGGTTAATGAAAAGGATAAACAGGTTTTATTATCCAATGAAGGTCATCAACATGTAGAAGAACTACTGGTTGAAGAAGGACTTATTCAGGAAAATGAAAGCCTTTATGATCCCGCTAATATTATATTAATGCACCACATCAATGCTGGCTTAAGAGCTCATTGTCTGTTTACTAAAAATGTTGACTATATTGTCAGTAATGGCGAAGTGGTTATTGTTGATGAGTTTACTGGCCGTACCATGCCGGGGCGACGTTGGTCAGATGGTTTGCATCAGGCAGTTGAAGCCAAAGAAGGTGTTGCCATTCAAGTCGAAAATCAGACTCTGGCATCAATCACCTTCCAGAATTTATTCCGCCTGTATAAAAAATTATCAGGAATGACCGGAACGGCAGATACGGAAGCCTTTGAGTTTCATGAGATTTATAGTCTTGAAGTTATCGTTTTACCGACTAATAATCCCATGGTGCGCAAAGATCATGGTGACTTGATTTTCCTTACCCAGGAAGAAAAATTTGATGCCATTATCGAAGATATTAAAGAATGTCAGGGTAGAGGACAGCCGGCACTCGTTTGTACAGCCTCAATTGAAGTATCAGAACTATTATCAAATGCCTTAAATAAGGCAGGCATCCAGCATGAAGTGCTCAATGCCAAACAGCACGCCCGTGAAGCCGATATTATTGCTCAGGCTGGATCTGCCGGAGTGATTACTATTGCGACCAATATGGCTGGTCGTGGTACCGATATTGTATTAGGTGGTAATATTGATGCTGCCATAGCAAAATTGGATAACCCGGATGATGCCACAGTGCAGCAAATGCGCAGTGACTGGAAAAATCTGCATGAGCAGGTGTTAAATAATGGTGGTTTACATATTATTGGTACTGAGAGGCATGAATCTCGTCGTATTGACAACCAGTTACGAGGCCGTTCCGGTCGTCAGGGCGATCCGGGATCATCGCGTTTCTATTTGTCATTGGATGATAATCTGATGAGAATTTTTGCTTCAGACAAAATGGCCGGTTTAATGCGTAAACTGGGTATGGAAAAGGGTGAAGCCATTGAACATAAATGGGTATCTCGTTCCATTGAAAATGCACAACGCA
>WTAX01000313.1 GCA_013139395.1 Gammaproteobacteria bacterium
TATTTACTTAAATTTTTCACCCCATAAACGTGCAATATCACTCGCCTGTAATAAACCTGCCTGAAATGAATCTGTTTCACTATCTATAACATGATCACTGGAATTTGTTGCTTTTAACAGCGGCGACTCTCGCCTGATTGGAACACTTTCCGATATTGGCACAAATTCCCCATTGTCTGACACTTCATGTTTCTCATCATCAGTCACTAAATCAGCAAAATAATCACTAAAAGGAATATGTGCTTTATTTTCTTTATTAAATGCCGCTAATAAGCGCTGACAAACCTGGGTAATACACTGACTTGCTGGTGAATCAGGAGAATATAATAAAACAGGTTGTTGCTTTGCAATCGACAGTGGAATATTTTCATCAGCTAAAATATATCCAACCAGAAATATTCGTTGTATTTCCAGGTATTTGTTCACTGCCATTTTAAAACGTTTAAAGATTGCCTGGGCAACTCCCCGACTCTTACTCATATTAACAATAACCAGTACTGGCCGACTAAACCGGGATTGTTTTAATACCCTGAGTAAAGAAAAAGCATCGGTTAATGACGTCGGTTCTCCTGTAATAGTAAGAAGCAGGTATGGAGCCGCTAAAATGAGCTTGATATTGGTTTCATCTATTCCTGCAGCAGTATCAATAAGTAAATATTCATACCTGTCCTCTAAAGTACGCAATCCTCGTGTGAGTTTTTGTTGTTGTCGTTTTGAGAGTTGAATAAATTCAGACACACCAGAAGCACCGGCAATAATATCTATGCCGCCCGGGCCCCTGGTCACAACATCATTTAAGCCCAGATCATTTTTAAAAAAGTGTTCCAAAGTATGCAGCGGACTAACACCCAGTAAAATATTAATATTGGCTAAATTAGTATCCGCATCAAACAAACAGACTTTTTTCCCCGCTTGAGCAAGCGCAATCCCTAGATTAACGGCTAGAGTACTTTTACCCACGCCACCCTTACCACTGGAAATGGCAATTACCCGTGCTAATTCATGTTTAGGCCTATTAATGGCGGGCATATCTGTCCGTTTTTCTTGATTATATTATCAATATGAGTATATTGATAATAGATAGAAAAGTCTCTAATTGAAAAAAAAATTGTAAAAATTATGTTACAAAACTTGTATATTTCAAAAAATAACATACACTTAGCTAATCTTGTTAAGTCTTTGCTTAAACTAATAGAGATAAGTCATAACTAAAATGCAGCAGTCATCACTCAATCAATCATTAAAAATAGAGTTAGAAAAATTACCATCTATGCCGCACGCATTACTTCAACTACTTGAAGTAGTTAGTGATCCTGATGCTGATTTTGACCAGATTTCAGCACTCATCCAGGCTGATCCAGCACTAATGATCAAAGTAATGTCTATTGCAAATTCCGGTGCAAACTACCAGTTAAAGCAATACAAACGCTTTAATCATTTAATTGTCGGCTTAGGTCTTAAAACTGTTAAAACCATCATTATTAATTCTGCAATTCAACAATTTTTTTCTCAATTTAATGTCGATGATAAGGGCTTACTTGCCCAATTTTGGCAAACATCATTAGTCACTGCCGGTATCGCTGAATCATTGGCACATATTATTGGTTCTAATAATGAAGATGAAGCCTATATTGCCGGCTTGTTACATAAATTGGGTGAACTGGTTTGTTTATCACACAATGCCGATACCTATAGTCAAAAAATATCTGAACATCTAAGCAATGGCAAAAACAAATCACTTTATGAGCAGCAATCTCAACAAAGCCAGATAGAGCATGATTTTATTGGTGCTAGCATACCTGAAATAGGCGCATTGATTGTTAATGATATTGCTAAAAACTCCCTTTTAGGCGATGCCATTCTCTATCAACGTGAATCTGCTAAGGAAATAATTGGTGCTCCATATTTAGTTCAAGTCGTCAATTTAGCACAAAAACTGGCTGAAACTTTTTCTACTGACAATATTCCTGACGATCAACGCTGCGAATTTAATAATAGTATTTATCATGAAGTCTCCGATGTTTTTGATTTAAACCAGCCTCTGCTGGAAGACATGCTGAAAAAGTGTTACTCCAACTTTTTGGACACTGCAAAAAGCATGGGTATTGCCGTCAATGATGACAACAAAATAGAACCTGATACTCATAAAGTTCAAATAGCATTAGCTGAAAATGTACGCACCATCGCTTTGTCCAGCTCTCTACAGCAAATTAATATCGAGCGCTTAGCCGGCCGTCCTGAAAAAGAATTGATAATACAAATTATACAACAGCTTAATATTTTGTTTGATTTACCCAATAGTCTGTTCCTCAGCTTTGATGCAGATGCTCAACAATTACATGGCCTGTATGGAAGTACCATACCGGAACACTTACTATCTCAGTTTACTATTCCATTGACTGCCGATGCCACATTAGCAGTTCAATCGTTGCTTAAGAAAAAACCCGTTTCTTCACAAGACACGATATCTGATGAACATTCAGAAAACAAAAAATCTGTTTTGGACAGACAGTTACTGCGTTTACTTAACGCTCAAGAACTT
This sequence comes from Gammaproteobacteria bacterium, assembly GCA_013139395.1. Taxonomy (GTDB): domain Bacteria; phylum Pseudomonadota; class Gammaproteobacteria; order GRL18; family GRL18; genus GRL18. The sequence continues at coordinate 2,543 of WTAX01000313.1, forward strand.
CTTTGCATCCCCTTGCTTAACAGCATTGATAATAAATACCTTGGCGTATTAGTATCAGGCCTCAGTTCAATACGCCTGCAAAAAATAAAGCGTGAAAAAGGGCTGCTCTATGAGTTTTCTAAAGCATCTTCTGAAGTCATATCCCATGACAGAAATATTACAGAGCAAGTGCAGTCAGCTATTGAGGAAGAAAAATCCTTACAATCATTAGAAATCAGAAAACTAGTCCATGAAGCCAATAATCCTCTGGGTGTTATACGCAACTATCTGCAAGTATTATCATTAAAAATGGCTGATTCACAGGATACTAAATTGCAGGGGCAATTAGATATTCTCATGGAAGAAGTTGAGCGAGTTGGTCAAATTATACTGAGGATTAGAGATACGCCAAAGCAGTCAGTCATAAGTAATAATCAGGTTAATTTAAATGCATTAGTGCAAAATCTTGTTTCAATTTTTGAAGAATCATTATTTGTCAAAGCAGGTATCGTCGCTGACATCAATTTAGATGAATCGATTCCACTGATTAAAAGTGACTCTAACAGCCTGAAGCAAATCTTAACTAATCTATTAAAAAATGCCTCCGAGGCAATGCCTGATGGCGGAGAAATCCACGTTAAGACACGCGATTATGTTAATTATAATGGTAAACAGTTTATTGAATTAAGTATTTCAGATACAGGCCCGGGGATCCCTAACAAAATTTTAAATAATCTTTTTAATCCTGTTAAAAGTACCAAGTCCGGTGAACATTCCGGACTTGGATTGAGCATTATAAAAAATCTCGTTAATGATTTAGGCGGGACCATAAGCGGCAGCAACTTATACACCAGACAATTGTCATCAGATTCAAGTCGACAAAAAATCAGTGGAGCAGAATTTCTTATTCTACTACCCAGAAGACTTTTTAATGAATAAAAAGCAAATTACAAATAATTAAGCAGTTGGTTTAATTTGGGGAGGGGAATGCCCAGCTTGAACACGCAGAGGAAGTGGTAATGAACATTAGCGGTAATAATATTGAACAATATTATAGTTCTTGTCTCTATAAAAAAACATCGGATGCTAAGCAAACAAATACACCATCAGTCACCATTTTAGTCGCTGATGATCAAAAGCGCATGCGAGAAAGTGTTCAGGAATTGCTCTCACTTTATGATTTAGATTGCTTACTTGCAAAAGATGGGCAGGAAGCTCTCAACATTTTAGCGGAACAGCCTGTTGATATTTTATTACTTGATTTGATTATGCCAAAAGTAGATGGTTTTCAGGTCATGAAAGAGGTCAAAGTCACCTATCCAGATACTGATATTATTATAACCAGCGGTGAAGCCACTTTTAAAAATGCAACTTTAGCTATGCGTCATGGTGTTAAAGACTTTCTTCATAAGCCTTATATTCCCAGCGAATTAATTAAGGTGATTAATAATATTGTCGAAAAACGAGCACTGAAACATCAATTAGATGAAATGTCTCGCTGCATACATATTTCAGAAGAGCGTTATCGTTTTTTTGTCAATAATTCCCCTGATATTGTTTATATGCTGGATAACAACGGCTGCTTTGCCTTTGTCAATGAACGTGTTACTGAGCTGTTAGGTTATACACAAGAAGAATTTATAGGTCATCATTATTCAGAATTTATTCATCCGGAAGATGTAGAAAAGGCAAATTTTGCTTTTTCTATATCTTTGAGCAATATTGATATTGCTCAAAATATAGAATTTAGAATGTTGCCAAAATTCCAGGGTTCCGACCTTTGTTGTTTTGAATCACGCTCAATTGCTATCAAATTAAATGAATCTGATATTCCAGATAGAAATTCTAATAGTAATCATATTGGTATTTATGGTGTAGCAAGAGACGTGAGTGAGCAAAAACGTTTAGATGAGCAGATTTCATTTCAATTGTATCATGATGCACTCACCTCTTTGCCTAATCGAATCTTATTTCGTGACAGAACAAAATTTGCCATCTCTCAGGCCAATCGTAATGATCGTAAAGTCGCCGTTATGTTTTTAGATATGGATCGTTTTAAAGTCGTTAATGACTCACTGGGACACCTTGCCGGTGATAAATTATTGCAAAAAATATCCAAACGTTTATTAACCTGTATTCGTGACAGTGATACATTAGCCCGTGTCGGTGGTGATGAATTTAATTTAATGTTACCTGATATCGGATCACGTGACGATGTAACTCAGTTAATTAATAAAATGTCCCGCGCTTTAGAACAGCCATTTATTATTGAAAATAATGATGTTTATGTCACTTTTAGTATTGGCACAGCACTTTACCCCGAGAATGGCAACAACAGTGAAACATTAATTAAACACGCTGATATGGCCATGTATAATATCAAAGGCAAAGGAAAAAATGGCCATGAATTCTTTTCAGATCACATGCAGCATTTATTTCAAGAACATTTATCAATAGAAAACGGCATAAGAAAGGCAATTCAGGAAAACCAGTTTGAGGTTTATTTTCAGCCTCAATATGATGTTAAGTTAGAAAAAATTTCTGGTGTAGAAGCTTTGATCCGCTGGAATCATCCCGATAAGGGTCTGATTACACCCAATGACTTCATTCCTCTTGCAGAAGAGACCGGCCTCATTAACGATATTGGTGAATGGATGCTGGATGCATCCTGTCATATATTGCAGAACTGGATAAAAAACAATTCTGTTTTATCCACTATTACTCTGGCAGTCAATATTTCATCATCTCAGATTAGTACCGATAATTTTGTTGATTTTGTCCTGAGTACATTAAATAAGTACCACTTAAAAGCAGAGCAGCTGGAGTTGGAAATCACTGAAAATACATTGATGAAAGATATGGATCTGGTGGTAGGAAAGTTACAGGAATTATCCGCACACGGTGTTCATTTTGCGGTTGATGATTTTGGTATGGGTTATTCCTCTTTAAGTTATTTACAGACACTCCCCCTTAACAACTTAAAAATTGATCGCTCCTTTATAGCAACGATACAATCAGAAGATGATACCAATTCAATTATTACTGCCATCGTCGCAATGGCTAAAGAACTGGGTATGAACATCGTTGCCGAAGGCGTTGAGAATGAAGCACAAATGAATTATGTCAAAGCCATTGGCTGCCCGACAGTCCAGGGTTATTGGTATGGACGACCCATGCCTGCTGATGAGTTACAAGTCATAGCCTTAGAACAGCTCAATAGCTTAAAGTACGCCTGAACTTAGATAATCAGTCATAATTATCATACTCACCATTCCCCGCGCACCATAACAGTGCATAATAAACTGCTTTTTAGCATAAAAAATGTCGTTTTTTATGCTATCATCAAGCCACTAAAAATTCAGATGGTGTAACGACTTACATTTGTAGGAAGTGGCATACTTTTTGCTCAATATACCGCCATATAAACCCGTATTTAAATCGCTTGAGATTAATTATCCTAAATTAATCTCAAGAAATAAAATAAAATCGTATAATTCCAATTAATTTAGTCACTTAAGTCAAGGAACAATATAATGAGTGGAAATGAATCACGCCTTCAGGCAATTTACCAAATCACTAATCGTGAACCTGCTGACGTAGAAAAACCCGAGCCACTGAGCAAAATCTGGGCATGCGATGTGTTCAATCTTGCGAAAATGGAAGAGTCTCTTTCTAAAAATGCTTTTAAAGCAATGAAGAAAACCGTACATACCGGTGAGCCCCTTGATAAAGCAACGGCAGACATCGTTGCTGCAGCAATGAAAGAGTGGGCAGTTTCTAAAGGCGTAAAATTTTATTCCCATGTTTTCTATCCGTTAACCAATATCACTGCTGAAAAACATGATGGCTTCATTATTACTAATGCTGACGGCAATGCCATTACTGAGTTTACCGGCAGCTTATTAATTAAGGGTGAGCCTGATGGTTCATCATTCCCCAACGGCAGTATCCGTATGACTAATGCTGCTCGTGGTTATACTGCCTGGGATCCTACCAGCCCGGTTTATGTGATGTATACAGACAACGGTGCAACACTGATGATTCCAAGTGTCTTTATGTCATGGACTGGTGAAGCCCTGGATAAAAAAATCCCATTATTACGCTCTAACGACGCCATGAACAAGGCCGGTAATAGAGTACTGTCATTGATGGGTGAAGAACAAATCGCACCGCTTAACTCAAGCTGTGGTGCTGAGCAGGAATACTTCCTGGTTGACTCTAACTTTGCTAATAGCCGCCCTGATTTATTATTAGCCGGTCGTACTCTATTCGGCGCTCCTTCTGCTAAAGGCCAGGAATTTGATGACCATTATTTCGGTGCTATCTCTGCTCGTGTTCAGGTCTATATGCAGGATATCGAAGATCAATTATATCGCTTAGGCATTCCTGCTAAAACTCACCATAATGAAGTGGCTCCAGGACAATTTGAAATTGCTCCTTATTATGAAGCAGCCAATGTTGCCGCTGATCACCAGCAATTATTAATGACTATTCTAAAAGCAACTGCCAAGAAACACGGTTTTGTTTGTCTGCTTCATGAAAAACCATTTGCAGGCATTAACGGTTCAGGTAAGCACGTCAACTGGTCAGTGGGTAACGCCACACAGGGCAACTTGCTGGATCCCGGCGAAACACCACATGATAACTTAAACTTCCTGTTATTCTGCGGCGCAGTGATCCGTGGTGTCCATAAATTCGGTCCATTATTACGTGCAGTCATTGCTTCTGCTGGTAACGATCATCGTTTAGGTGCCAATGAAGCGCCTCCAGCTATTCTGTCTGTTTATCTGGGCGATCAATTAGAAAAAGTATTCCAGGATATTAAAGACGGCAAACTCACTGCAAGCCAGGCTGGTGGTGAAATGGATCTGGGACTTTCTCAAATCCTTAACTTTGAACGTGATCCGGGCGACCGTAATCGTACTTCTCCATTCGCTTTCACCGGTAATCGTTTTGAATTCCGTGCAGTAGGCTCTGAGCAATCAGTTTCAGGTCCTTTAGTGGCGATGAACACCATGCTGGCTGATTCTTTAAACTGGATTGCAGACAAACTGGAAGTTGCTCTTAAACACGGCGATCAAACCAAGGCCGTTGTCAGTGTCCTTCAGGAACTGATGAATGACCATGGCAATGCGGTATTTGGTGGTGACGGTTATTCCAGTGACTGGCATAAAATGGCTGTTGAAGAGCGTGGCCTGAAAAACATCCCAACTACAGCTGATGCCTTGCCTGCACTGCAGGAAGATTCGGTTAAAGAGTTATTTGAAAGCACCGGTGTACTCTCTGCAATTGAATTGACCAGTCGTTATGAAGTCTATGCAGAGCAATACATTCTATCACTTGAAGTGGAAGCAAAACTAGTGGTTGATATGGCCAAAACCATTATCTACCCTGCTGCTGTTCGTTATTTATCCGATCTTTCCATGGCCAGCGCCGGCATGTCTGAGATGGGTCTTGATATGGACAACTCAACAGCACAAGCCGTTGCAACTGCAACAAACAGTATGATGACTGCTGTGAGCAAACTCAGTGAAGCAATGGCAAAAGAAGACTTTGCAGCCACTGACGAGCACATGCAGTATTTTGCCAATGACATTCTGAGCTTAATGAATGAAGTTCGTGCTCATGCTGATACACTGGAAACTGAAGTGGCTGATGAACTATGGCCTCTGCCTAAGTATCAGGAAATGTTATTTATTAAATAAAAAGCAAATAAATAACTATTGAATGCTTTACCGTTTGTATGAACGGTAAGCAGAATATTAGTTCACCCATTTTCGGGTAAAAAGGCCGCTATCAGATAGCGGCCTTTTTGTTTTTCAGCTATGATAAACAAAGCATTCCGTACAAATTGGTTTTTTTAGTAAAGCAAGGTATGATCACAATTCTTCAAACTCAATCAATTAATTATTATGTCCGACAACGATAATAACACTATCAACAACTTAGATGAACGCTACCAGATAACCGCCCGAGTCACCATTGTTGGTGCCATAGTCAATCTGGTGCTGGCCGTCTTTAAAATCATTATTGGCTCTATTGGCCACTCCCATGCTCTGATTGTTGATGGTGTCCATTCATTCTCCGATCTGCTTAGTGACGGCATGGTAATTTTAGCTGCTAAAAAAGGCAACCAGTCACCCGATGACGATCATCCCTATGGTCATGCTCGAATCGAAACAGCATTTGCTGCGGTATTAGGCGGGATTTTAATTGCCGTAGGTGTTGGTATTGTCATTGATGCCTTAGATCGATTGACTTCAGGTGATATTGTGACGCCTGAAAGTATAACTATCTGGGTGGCATTACTATCAGTATTATCAAACGAAGGCTTATACCGATACACCTTAATCTATGCCAGGCAATTAAATTCACCTATATTAAAGGCCAATGCCTGGCATCATCGCAGTGATGCCATTTCTTCCATTGTGGTGTTAGTCGGTATTGCCGGCAGTATGTCCGGCATACCCTATCTGGATGCTGCCGCCGCTGTGATTGTCTCCATGATGATTGCTAAAATTGGTTGGGAAATTGCCAAAGAAAGTATTGAGCAATTAGTGGACAAAGGTCTTGATCCTGAAAAAGTTCAGTCTATTAGTCAGCATATAGCAGAAATACCCGGTGTCTCTCAAATGCACATGCTGCGTACCCGTCAAATGGGTGCAGAGGCGCTATTAGATGTACATATTGAAGTGTCACCGCAACTGAGTGTTTCAGAAGGGCATCGAATTAGTGATGAGGTCAGTGCACAACTCACCAGTGAATTCCCTGATATTGCACAGGTACTGGTCCATGTTGACCCGGAAAATG
>WTAX01000489.1 GCA_013139395.1 Gammaproteobacteria bacterium
TGGTTGCTTATTTTTCTGACTTTGATTGTTTGAGCGCAGCGAGTTCTCAAAGTTAGAAAAATAAGTGACCATGGGCTTATCAAGCGTTATTTAGGAATACATACTGAATAGTTACAAAGTAGTTAAGTCTTTTGCCATGTTGTTTGTGCCAATAGTGCAGTACCAGCAGCTGCCTGCTGTTGACTTGCTTGTGTGACAGAAATACCGAGCTTTTGTTCTCTGATATAACGCCAGCTTTGATTAATCGCACCTCCGCCAATACTTATTACAAGTTTGGGGTAGGGTGCTCCTAAATCAACCAGTTTTTTATAGGCTAAAGTTTCAATATCTGCCATTCCTTCTAAAAGTGCCTGAAAAAAATCCTGGGGCTCTGATGGTCTGGGTGATAATTTAGGTTCAAGTAAGGGATCCTGTATAGGAAACCGCTCACCTGGTGTTGATAAGGGGTAAAAATTCAAATCCAGAAGAGAAAAATCGCCTTGTTCAATTTTTTTATCAAGACATTGTGTCATTTGAGCAAGCTCATTTGAATTGAAGTATTGTTTAAGTACTTCACCACCAGAATTTGAACTACCACCTATTAACCAGAGCTTGCCATAAGGTTGACTATAAACACCTGATTGTTTGTCAAAGACGGGATGTTCAGAAATAACTTTCATTACCAGGGTCGAACCAAGGGAAGTAACTGCCTGGCCTGTTTCTGTAGCTCCTGTGGCAATAATAGCGGCGGTACTATCAGTTGTTCCTGCACAAATCTTTAATTTTGGACTATAGCCAAAGTGTTGTGCCATTGTTGCTGAAATAGTGCCTAATTCCTGACCAGGTGAAACAACATGTGGTAGATATGCGGGTGAAAAATGATGTTGATTTAACAAATTAATGACCCAGGCCGGCCAGCATTTTTCTTGTGCATCATAGCCCATTTTCAGGGCATTATTATGATCACTTAGTCCGTACTTACCTAAAAGCTTACCACTAACCCAATCCGATTGGTTTAGAGCATAGGCGATAGAATTTTGAGGATTAGCGGCTTGAGAGTATTCCTTATACAACCAAAGCAACTTTGCAAGGCCGGATGTTACACCAATAGCGGCAGTATTTTCAGGGGCTGCATCTTTTATAACTTGAGCTTGAATGCCGGCTCGCTGATCATTGTACATGAGTGCATCAGACAGAGGTGCGCCTGATTGATCGGCTAAAAGTACTGTACCAGAAGTTCCGTCAATAGCCAGGTGAGTGATATTATGAATGTTTAATTTTTGTCTGAGAAAGGATTTTTTTATTGCAAAAAGAACTTTTTCAAATGCATTCCACCAGTCATGTGGTTTCTGGGAATATCCTGTAACAATATGATTGTTATCAAATAGTTCTTTGCTTTTTGGCAGGTTATGTTGCGCCTGAGAAATAATGCAGTGTTGACTGTCCATAACTGCTGCACGTATCCCTGAAGTACCGATATCTATCCCTAGACTGTACTTTAAATTATGCATAACGTAATGTTATGGCAGATGAACAGGAACAGGTGGTGTCCAGTTATCAGCACGGTGCTCTGCAACAACCGTTGTATAAATACCGCCACGGACATAAAATTCAGCAGTAATACGCATAAATCTCGGCTCAGCTGCGTTAACTAAATCCGATAATATATCATTGGTCACTTTTTCGTGAAAAGCACCTTCATCACGAAATGACCACATATACATTTTAAGTGATTTTAATTCAACACATTGTTTATCAGCAATATATTCAATATTGATTGTCGCAAAATCAGGCTGACCTGTTTTAGGACAAAGACAGGTAAATTCTGGAACTTTGATACGAATGGTAAAATCCCGCTCAGGTGTTGGGTTATCAAATGTTTCAAGTTCTTTGCTGGGTTGGGACATAGTTTATTCCTGATTTTACTTAAATTATTCGCTAAAATTCATAAAATATGGTAATTATTCAGCGTATTATTTACAAAAAGCCTGTGGTTGCTTATTTTTCTGACTTTGATTGTTTGAGCGCAGCGAGTTCTCAAAGTGAGAAAAATAAGTGACCATGGGCTTAACATGCGCTATTTAGGAATACACACTTCTAAATAGTTACAAAATATGATGAATTTAACGTGTGCAGATTTTACACTATTGTGCAAAATAATTCACATGAACAGACATTAAAATTAGTAGCAATCGAAATCCTCTTCAAAGAAATTTAAAGTGAGCTAGTAATGAGAAATCACATTGGGTAAAATAGTTAGTTCTATAACGTGATATCACCCATAAATTATTTACCCATTATAAAGATAAAGTAACGGAATGCGCTTAAGCAAAATTAAACTCGCTGGTTTTAAATCTTTCGTCGATCCGACTGTATTATCTTTTCCAAGCGATCTAGTGAGTATTCTGGGCCCTAATGGCTGTGGTAAATCAAATACTATTGATGCGGTACGCTGGGTGATGGGTGAAAGCTCTGCAAAAAATCTGCGCGGCGAATCCATGACCGATGTCATCTTCAATGGTTCATCTGGTCGCAAGCCTGTAGGGCAATGCACGGTTGAGTTATTATTTGATAATTCTGACGGCACAATTACGGGCGAATATGCAAAATATAATGATATTTCTGTAAAAAGAACAATTAATCGTGATGCTCAATCTCAATACTATTTAAACAATGTTCGTTGTCGCCGCCGTGATGTCACTGACTTATTTCTTGGCACCGGTCTGGGGCCAAGAAGTTATTCTATTATTGAACAGGGCATGATTTCTCGTTTAATTGAATCCAAGCCTGAAGAATTACGAGTTTATATTGAAGAAGCAGCGGGTATATCCAAATACAAAGAACGTAGAAGAGAAACAGAAACCAGGATCCGCCATACCCGGGAAAATCTTGAACGACTTGATGATGTGCGCCTGGAGCTGGATAAACAAATTGCTCACTTACAGCGTCAGGCGCGTACTGCTGAACGTTATACTGAACTAAAAAAAGAGGAGCGCTTAAAAAAAGCACAACTTCAGGCACTTCGCTGGGAAGCAATTGATGTCAAAGCTAAAGAGCAGGAAGCTCAGATACGAGAAAAAGAAATTACTCTGGAGCAGCAAACTGCCGAGCTGCGTACTATTGAGGCAGGTATAGAGGAATCTCGTGAGCTGCATATTGATGCTAACGATTCTTTTAATACCGTACAAGGTAATTTTTATCGTGTGGGTGCTGAGATCGCTCGTGTTGAGCAGGCTATTACGCATACTAAAGAAAAAAATCAGCAGCATAAAGAAGATTTAGAACAGGTTGAGCGTTCATTTGAAAATATGAATCTCCATATTTCAGAAGATAATGAAAAGCTGGACTCACTGAA
>WTAX01000237.1 GCA_013139395.1 Gammaproteobacteria bacterium
GCCGATTATTGCCGGCATGGTTGCTCAGGTTGATATTCTAACCGGTAAGAAAACAGTTATGGATTATTTGTTGAAGCCAATATTAAAAGCCAAACAAAAAGCACTTAGTGAGAAATAAAACTTTTTACACTTAGTAGTAAAAATCTTACAAATATCTCAAGTAATTTTCATTATTATAGGCTAGTGTCCCTTATTAGTGTTGACTATTTGGGATAACCTGCTAAGTTAGCCTATTATTTTAATAATTACGATCTGATGTTATTTGTAATATCACTACATGAAAGGTTTAACAATATTAACTATGAAGTTATTTTTAATTATTATTGCTCTTTTTATCAGCCCTGCGGCATATTCAGTCACCTTAGTGCAGGCAACTGAACAGGCAATTACAACTAATCCAGAAGTATTAGAACAACTTAATCAGAAATTATCCAGGGATGCTGAAATCAGACAGGCCGAAGCCGGCTATCTTCCAAGCATTGATCTGACTGCAGGTTATGGTACAGAAACATCTGATAATAATTCTACACGCAGTACTCATTTTGGACATTCAAGAAGCATGAATCGTCAAGAAGCAGAACTTGTTCTACGTCAAATGCTTTTTGATGGATTTGAAACCTCAAGTGAAACAGCAAGACATGAATATCGTTCGGATTCGGCTAATTATCAGTTAATTAATTTGTCTCAAGAAGTAACTATTGATGCGATTACTGCTTTTATTAACGTGCTTAGAACACAAAAGCTGGTTAAATTTGCCAATGATAATGTTGTCATCCATGAAAAGATCCATGATCAGGTTGAATTGCGTGCCAAAATGGGCGCTGATAATCAGGGTTCTTTAAGTCAAATCACGGGACGTCTAAATTTAGCTTATGCAAATCTTGAGGCAGAAAAAAACAATCTCAAGGATGCGCTAACCGAATATGAAAAAGTCATTGGAACCATGCCGGGTGAGTCATTGGAAGAAGCATCGTTTGAATTAAATTTCCCCAAAACTTATGAAGAAACATTAGAAAAAGCCATTGTAAATCATCCTGCTATTATGGCAGCGCAAGCTGATATTAATGCAGTAAAAATGCAGCAAAGAACTTCTCGCAGTAACTATTATCCGGATGTTGAATTACAACTTGGCAGTGAATGGGCTGATAATCAAAACGGTGTAAGAGGTCATGATAATGGTCATTATGCAATGCTTAATTTACGTTATAATCTCTACCAGGGTGGTGCTGATAAGGCACGAATTAATAAAGATGCTCACCTTATTAATGAAGCAAAAAGTAGATTTGATGTGACTAGAAGAAAAGTGGTTAAAGCGGTAGAAATTGCCTGGAATGCATATGAATCATCCAATAAAAGAACTGGCTTTTTACAAAAATATGTTGATTCTACCGTTAAAACTCGTAACGCTTATGAGCAACAGTTTCGCATAGGCGAACGTACTTTATTAGATTTGTTAAATACAGAAAATGAAATATTTTCAGCTCATTCAGAAAATATTAAAAATCAGTATGAGAATATTTTGGCAAAATATCGAGTCATTGATTCTATGGGTATTTTACTTCGTGAATTACAATTATCAGTTGTTAATGAGAAGTCATTAACGGTTGTAAGATAATAAATTATCAGGATAATTAGTTTCAGGTGAAAATATTTGTTTTTTCTACCAATAAAGAAATAAAAGAACACTTTGTTAATGAATTGTCAGAAACAAAGTATCTGGTTTCTTATTTTTCATCAATAGAACAACTGCAATCTGCGATTGAAGATGAAACGATTGTTAATCTTATTTTTCATCTTGGTATGAGACAAAATGATGAAGATGAGCTTAAAATAATACAATCTAACTTTAAACAAAAGTTAAATACACTGGTCTTGACGAATACACCGAACCCGGAACAAGGTGTGCGTTTGTTGAATCTTAATATTCGCGGCTATGCCAATAGTTATCTTGAACATGACAAACTAATTACAGCTCTTTCTGTCATTCAACAAGGTGAAATCTGGGCCGGCGCTGCATTGATCCAATATATGTTGAGTAAAACATCGGCTTCTGTTAAAAAAAATATTGACGTTCCTGCCGATAATGTATCGAATATTTTTAAGTTATTAACCTCACGTGAACAGCAGATTGCACAAAAAATTCTCTTAGGCCTGCAAAACAAAATTATCGCTGATGAGCTTTCTATTACAGAAAGAACCGTTAAAGCACACCTAAGTGCTATTTTTAAAAAACTCGAAGTCAGAAATCGCCTGGAGCTGACGTTAAAACTTCAACAGGTTGATCGACGTACACTCTCCTAAATTCATCGTATAGCCATCAAATATTGTACTAATATTAGTCAACCTTTCGCATCAACAGTTTCAGGGCAGGAAGCTAAGGCTACGCAGATACTACGATTTATTTATTTGGGTGGCTGTAATGGACAACCAATATCAGTAATCCCAATTCTGGACTAGCCTTTATTTTCCCTGAATAGTTGTAAAGATAACTTTACATATAAATCATTAGATCACCTTTAATTGTCAATTAATTTAACAGTTACGCATCTCCTGGTAATTTGCTCATATATTAACCTAATGAATATTAAGGGTAATTTATTGTGGTACAGATTATGCTTTTTAAAATAGTAATTAAGCATTTTCAAAATAACATACATAAAAGGAGTATAGATATCAGAACCTGCAACTCCAGCTTTGATGTGTCTCGGTTCAGCCGGTATCGGCTACAGGCATTAATAGCCGCATAATATACCGTAGACTCTCAAAACAGCCCCGTTATGGTTAGCCCTGCGGGGTTTTTTATTACCTTAAGCCGGATACAATATTTGCGTTTTGGTATTTTCTTTTTAAATTATAATAACTTAATATACAATTGCATTAATAGTGGTTATTATCAAGCAATAAACTTTGGAGAAATAACTATGCAAAACTCTCAATTTTCTTTCATCACCAATATTTTGTTTACTGTTATTCTTTTGTTATTTGCAAATGTATCTTTTGCTGGTGGTTTAAACTCCGATGAGGCGAAAGTATTAATTACGGGTAAAACTGTAGAATCAGAATCGGCCAGGGGGTTCCCAGCAAAAACATACTATTCACCTGATGGCACATATAGAAAAAGTAAGAGAGATGAATTAACAAAAGGTGTTTGGTATATTGATAGTGATGGAAAATTATGTAGAAGAATTGATGGTGAAACTACAGCCACATGCCTCTTAATAGTGAAAAAAAGTGACGTATGGAAATTATACAAAGTGCCTTCTAAGCCTACTAAGCCTTGGAAGCACAAAACTACATTCATCAAAATAACTGATGGAAATCCAAACAACCTTTAAAAATCACTTGTCAGATTTGAGATTAAATACACATAAATAGCCCCATAAAGTAGTATCGTTTTTACGGGGCTTCTGATCACATCACAGACAGGTAGTGCAAATTCCTCTTCGTCTGTATCAATGAGCTTAAGCTGGTTTTTAGTGCAATAGTCCAGATTTTGGCTTCAAGGTCTAATTCTTCCCACCGAGCGTTAGCCACCTCAATGGAATGACAACCGGTTAATAATTCCAACTTTGCAATATTGCGTAAACTATCTAAACCATAAGAGGAAGTCATTAAAACAACTATTTCATCCTCGTTTAATATTTCTGAACAAGTCCTAGGAGGGCAAAATTAATATCAAATATGAAAGGGGCTTCTATCAGTTCTTTATCATTGGCTATTCGCTGAATTTTCTTAAAAGCCTGTATCATATGATTATTAAAAACAAGTAAATAATTTGTTTCACCATTGTTTTGCATTGCTACGGTTTAGTACGAAGACTGTACTAAAGTACACTATTTTTCTTTACACACCTCTCTATAATTAGATCAATCAGGGTACTCCTGTGAATCATTTAATATTTTCTCCAGAGGTGAAAAATGGCACAGTCCATCGGTCAGGTTATATTTATATCAGGTAACGTGAAAGCAGTTGATAGCTTAGGTAATGAACGAGAACTAGATATCAACTCAATGGTTTATCTCGGTGAAACTATTGTCACTGAAGGTACTGATAGCCGAATAATGATGAAAATGGATAATAACCAGTCCATTACTCTGGGAAGAAATGACAAACTCACCCTCGATGGTGATATTTACGATCCCACAGCTATGCCGATTCAAGAAAGTATTGCTTCAGTGGAAAGCATACAAGAAGCCCTTTTAAATGACCCTGATTTTGATCCTACAGAGCTTGAAGCGACAGCTGCAGGTGATGATAACGTAAGTGATAGCTCAGCAGAACCAATTGTGATTACCCATACTCAACAGGGTGTTGAGTATGATTTTCTTGATACCATAGGTGTTAATGATGAGATACAAGCTGTTGATGATTTTTTTGCTAATAGTAGACAGTTAGTTGAAGAAGATTTGCCTCAAACTATAGAAAATGACGCGCCCACCATAGACGTTATTGCCAATGACTTTACCGAAGATGCCGGTGGTTTAACCGCCGGCGTCAGTGTCGCGGCTACCTACAGTACCGCGGATGCCGAGAATGATGCCGTTACCGTAACTTTCAACAGCAGCAGTGCACACTATACACTGGGCAGCGGCGTTGATGCCGGCAAGGTGCTGTTGACCCAGGCGGGTATTGATGTGATCAATGCCGGCGGTACGCTGGATGATATCGATCTGAAAGTCACCGAAGATGGCGATGCCAGCCAGTTCGGCACCGATCTGGACACCCCGGTGGTAACGCCGGTCAATGATGTCCCTATCGCTTTTGATGATAATGTCTCTATGGATGAAGATACTTCGGTTGATATCGATATCCTCGCCAATGATACTGGTTTGGGTGATGCACCAGTTACTATAACTACTGTAACACAAGGTACAAACGGTACTGTTGCTATTAACTCTGATGGAACAATTAAATATACTCCAAATACAAACTATAGTGGAGCTGATAGTTTTACCTATACAATTGCAGATGCAGATGGTGAAACTTCAACTGCGACAGTTAATTTAAATGTTATTCCAGTTGCGGATGCATTGTTTCCTGATGGTGATTTCAGTGTTGTTATTGGTGATCCTGTTGATTATGATTTAACCGGGGCTACGCTTACTGGCACAACCTGGACAACTGCTTCAGGTATTACCGTTGTTGGTTCTGGTGATATCAATATTCTTAATACCAATAATGGCCTTGGACTTGGTGTTGATAGTCATACTGGTACTGGTGAAGAAGCTAATCGAATTGATCCAGGTGAAAACATTAAGTTCACTT
>WTAX01000179.1 GCA_013139395.1 Gammaproteobacteria bacterium
GTATCTCCTATATCAGACTCTTGATCGTTGCTTCCAGCTCGGTATGTGACATTTCCCCAAGCTTGCGTTTAACTATTTTACCATCTTTGCCTATAAAAATTGTCGTTGGTGTCACTTTAATATTAAACGCCTTAAGCAGATCATCATTTGAGTCCAAAACAATAGGATAGTTCATGTTCTTTTGCCGAACCATTTCCCTGACCTGAGATTCTGGATCATAACCCATAGCAACCCCTATGATGACGAGATCCTGTGGAGAATATTTTTTGTACATACTCACCAGAAGGGGAATTTCATTAACACAGCCTGGACACTCGGTGGCCCAAAAATTGACGATAACCGGCTTGCCCCTGAGTTGTGCCAGGGTAAACTTATTTCCCTGAATATCTTCAAAGCTAGCTTGTGGTGCCGGTGGTTGACCGGCAGGTGCCAGCCACAAATAACCCAAAAGGGCTCCCAATACAGCTATAAAGCCAATAACGGCAAAATCTTTCTTCTTCATCTGCTATGAACTATCCAATTATGATTGAGGGGGGACTAAGGTAGAGTCACTCTTTAAATTAAGCTAGGAGCTTGTCCGAGAATAGAAGCCGTAGCGAGGGAAAGCCATTTTGAGTCAGATTTTTCTATCATTTGAAGCCAATAGTTGTGCTATTAAATGAAAATGATAGGAAAATATGGCCAAAATCAGCTTTTCCGCAGTAGGCTTTCTATTCTTGGACAGGCTCCTGGTGCTTTTACGATAATTAGTCCGACAATAATCGCTTTATGAAGTATAATGTGTCTAGCTAAAACTTTAACTTTGAACAAAACTGGAGTATTAAATGGCCTGGAATGAACCTGGCGGTCCCAAAAACAATGACCCTTGGGGTAATAAAAACAAAAATGATCAGGGGCCTCCTGACCTCGATGAAGTCATTAAAAACCTCAATGATAAAATTGGCAAGTTGTTTGGCGGAAGCAAAAAAAAAGGTGGCAATGGTTCTGATAGTGGCGGCTTTGGCGGTAAGAGCTTTACGCCCGGGCAGCCACCCAAGATATTGCTGGTTATTATTGCTATTGTCGCCATTGGCGTCTGGGCTTTGTCAGGTATTTATACCGTTGATCAAGGTAAAAAAGCAGTAGTCCTGCAATTTGGTGAAGCGTTCAAAACAGTTGACGCTGGTATTCAGTGGTATGCACCGGGTATTCAAAATTATTATTTAGTGGATGTCAGTGCATCTCGAAGCCTGAATATTGGCGGCACTCAGCATGAAGCTCACATGCTGACCAAAGATGAGAATATTGTTGAGATTAAAGTCGCTGTACAATATAAAGTCAGTGATGCAGAACATTTCTTATTCAATGTGCGTGATCCGGGACTGGTATTACGACAGGTTTCAGAAAGTGCAGTACGAGAAATCGTCGGTAAAAATGATATGGACTTTATTCTGACAGAAGGGCGTAGTGATATTGCCGCAAAGATTGGTGTCTTAGCTCAGGAAATTCTTGATCGCTATAAAACCGGTTTATTTATTACTCGTTTTACACTGCAAAGTGCTAAAGCACCAGCGCAGGTACAGGATGCATTTGAAGACGTGAATGCGGCACGAGAAGATAAAGAACGTTACATCAATGAAGCTCAGGCTTATAGCAATGATGTGATCCCTAAAGCACGTGGTGTTGCTGCTCGACAGGTTGCCGAAGCACAAGCTTACAATGGTCGTGTAATTGCTGAATCAGAGGGTGAAACATCCCGTTTTTTAAGCGTATTAACCGAGTATGAAAAAGCACCTGAAGTGACACGTGATCGACTCTATCTGGATGCGATGGAAATTGTCTATAGTAAATCCAGTAAAGTGATGATCGATACTAAGGGCAGCAATAACCTTCTTTATTTACCTTTGGATAAGATGATGCGTGGTAATTTTAATATGCCGTCCAGCAGTAATATTGGAGCGGGTGCAGGAGAAGCAGTGGATTATAAAAAAGGTAGTCAACAGTCTGATTATCGTTCTGATCAGTTTACTACTGATAACTCTCGTGCCAGACCATCTATCAGGGAGAGAAGATAATGAAATTATTAGTTGCAATAGCGGTACTGGTGCTGGGTATTATCGGTTCAGCATCATTATTTACCGTAAACGAAACCGAAATGGCTATTTTGTTTAAATGGGGTAAAATCCAGCGTTCAGATTACCAGCCGGGACTTCATGTGCAAATACCATTTGTCAATAATGTGCGTAAATTTGATAAGCGTATACAGACATTTGATGCCAAGCCGGAAGATTATCTGACTGAAGAAAAGAAGATCCTTGTAGTTGACTCTTTTATTCAGTGGCGAATTGATGATGTTGAAGCCTTCTATGTCTCCATGCGTGGTGACATGGATATTGCTCAGGAACGTATTGCGACCATTGTAAAGGAAGGTTTGCGTAATGAGTTTGGTAAACGTAATATGTATGAAGTCATTTCAGGTGAACGTCACATGATTATGGATGATATCAACAAGTCGGCCAATAAGAATGTTAAGTCCTTTGGTGTACGCATTGTTGATGTACGTATCAAACGCATTGAATTTCCACCTAAGGTGAGTAATAAAATTTTCCGTAGAATGGAAACAGAACGTACCCGAATTGCTAAAGAGTTAAGAGCACAGGGTAACGAAAGTGCCAATAAGATCACCGCAGAAGCGGATCGTCAGGTCACTATTCTTAAGGCTGATGCCTATAAAGAAGCGGAAATGATTCGCGGTGAAGGCGATGCAAAAGCGTCAGATATTTATGCTCAGGCTTATGGTAAAAACAAAGAATTCTTTAGCTTTTACCGCAGCTTAAACGCCTATAAAAATGCCTTTGGCAGGGTCTCAGATATTATGGTTGTTGAGCCTGATTCTGATTTCTTTGATTACTTTAAAAATAATCAGGGTAAATAATATCTGCAATGATAGATTGAATAATTGCTAAATTAGTTCAATCTATCAGGAAAATAGTATAAAATCCGGATTTGGTAAAAATCCGGATTTTTTTTGTTTATGTGGAATGAAATCCTAATTGCAGGTGCATTGATGTTGGTATTGGAAGGTATACTGCCAATACTGAATCCAAAATCGTTTAAACAGATGATGTTCAATGCCTCTCAAATGAGTGAACAGCAATTGCGATGGAGCGGAATAATCAGTATGGTTATTGGTGCTATTGCTATTTATGTGCTGAAACACTAATAATTTTAAAAAGCCTTTTTTAATCGCTTAAATTAGCGCTGAAATGAGATATTACAAACAATATGTTAAAAAAAGATCGCTGGTTATTGCCTGAAGGTATTCAGGAAGTTTTATCACCTCAAGCGTTAACAATTGAATCACAGCGTCGTTCTTTACTGGATTTATATCAAACATGGGGATACGATCTGGTTGAACCGCCCATGATTGACTTTCTGGACTCCTTATTAACAGGAACCGGACATGATTTACACTTAATGACTTTCACTCTGACGGATCAGATTTCCGGCAAACTACTTGGCATACGTGCCGATATGACACCTCAGATTGCCCGTATTGATGCCCATCATATTAAGACTGAACAACCTTCGCGCTTTTGTTATATTGGCCAGGTATTAAAAACCAAACTTGAAGGCTTTTCTCAGTCACGCAGCCCATTGCAAGTCGGTATTGAACTATATGGTCATAATGGTGCCGCCAGTGATATCGAAGTTTTATTATTAATGATCCAGACCCTGAACAATGTGGGCCTTAATGACTTTCACATTGATTTAGGCCATGTCGGTATTTTTCGCAGTATGGCACGTCAGGCTGAATTAAGTGAAGCTGAAGAAGACACTTTATTTGATGCCCTGCAGCGTAAAGCGGTTACTGAACTATCAAGCTACCTATCGACTCTTGATATCAGTGATGAGCAAAAACAGCAATTTATGTCGCTGACTGATTTAAATGGTGATATTTCAGTGATTGATAAAGCACGCAGCATCTTAACCGGTGACGAAGTGCACAGCGAACTGGATAACCTGGAAACCATTGCCAAAGGCTTGCTTGCTCGCGTACCGGAGCAAACGCTTTATTTTGATTTGTCTGAGTTACGCGGTTATAACTATCATACCGGTGTTGTATTTGCCGCCTACCTGCCTGGTCATGGACAGGAAATTGCTAAAGGCGGGCGCTATGACGGCATTGGTAAAATCTTTGGTCGTTCCAGAGCTGCAACCGGCTTTAGCACGGATTTGACGCACTTAGTCTCACTTGTCTCTAAATCCGAAGCAGTTGATAGTAATGAGGCAATTTTTGCTCCGGCTTTTGACGATGCAAAACTAATGCAAATGGTGTCACAATTGCGCCAGCAGGATAAACGAGTAATTTGTGAACTGACAGACTCTAATTCCAATGCACAGGCACTGGGTTGTACTCACACACTGAGTAATGACTCCGGTGAGTGGCAGGTTCTTGAGGTGACTTCCGCCTAGGGAGTTATTGTATTACATAATTTTTAAATCTAATTATTGAGGATATTCAACATGGGTAAAAATGTCATCATCATCGGTTCACAATGGGGTGATGAAGGTAAGGGCAAGGTTGTTGATTTATTGACAGATAAAGCTGTAGCAGTCTCTCGCTTTCAAGGTGGCCACAATGCAGGTCATACATTAGTTATTGACGGCAAAACAACCGTATTGCACCTGATCCCGTCGGGTATCCTCAGAGACAATGTTCAATGCCTGATCGGTAATGGCGTTGTACTGGCTATGGACGCGCTGGTTAAGGAACTTAAAGAACTGCAGGAGCAGGGCATTAATGCCAAAGAAAGAATGCTCATCAGTGAAGCCTGTCCTTTGATTATGCCTTATCATGTTGCCCTTGATCAGGCTCGTGAAATTGCCCGTGGTAAAAAAGCCATCGGTACAACTGGTCGTGGCATCGGTCCCGCTTATGAAGATAAAGTGTCTCGCCGAGGTTTGCGTGTCGGTGATTTACTCAATGCTGAATTATTTGCCAGTAAACTTAAAGAAGTGATGGAATACCATAACTTCGCTTTAGAACATTATTACAAAGCAGATACTGTTGATTATCAAAGCACTTTAGATGAAGCGCTGGGCTATGCTGACGAAATTCGTCCCATGATTGCTGATGTCACGGACGTACTGCATGCTTATCGTGAAAATGGCGACAGCATCTTATTTGAAGGTGCTCAGGGCGCATTATTAGATATTGATCATGGTACTTATCCTTATGTCACATCATCAAATACCACTGCCGGCGGTGCTGCCAGTGGTTCAGGTGTCGGCCCGCAGTATTTTGACTATATTCTGGGTATTACCAAAGCCTATACAACACGTGTCGGCTCAGGTCCTTTTCCAACGGAATTATTTGACGATATTGGTCAATACTTAGGTGAAAAAGGCAATGAATTTGGTGCCACAACAGGTCGTGAACGTCGTTGCGGCTGGTTAGATATCGTGTCATTAAAACGCTCTAACCAAATCAATAGTGTCACTGGTATGTGTATTACCAAGCTGGACGTATTGGATGGTTTAGAGACATTAAAGATCTGTACATCATATGACATTGACGGTGAGCAAATTACGACACCGCCTATTGGTGCTGATCTTTATGAAAAATGTGTTCCCGTTTATGAAGAAATGCCGGGCTGGTCTGAATCAACCGTTGGTGCAGAATCTTATGATGCACTGCCTGATAATGCCAAAGCCTATTTAAAACGTATAGAAGAACTAACAAAAACACCGATTGATATTATTTCAACCGGCCCTGATCGTGACGAAACGATTATTTTAAAACATCCATTTGAATAAATGATTTGGTAACAGGCTAAGACATCTTAGCCTGTTATTAATACTCAAGGACAAATATGAGCCGAAATTCTAGTAAAGACACTGGCAACTACTCTAAAAACAAGCCTGTAAAAAAAACTGGTAATACAGATCCCTACGCCAAGCGCGAAGCAAAAAACTACGAAAACCCCATTCCAAGCCGGGAATTTATTCTCGACCTTCTGGCTGAACAGCCGGAACCAATTAATCGCTTCCAGGTTGAAAAACTATTAAATTTGCAGGATCCTGATCAAAAAGAAGGACTACGACGCAGATTACGTGCCATGGAACGAGATGGGCAACTCTACTTTAATAGACGAAAATGCTATGAGTTGATTTCTGAACTGGAAGTGCTTGAAGGCATTGTCTCTGCTCATCCAGACGGCTTTGGCTTTGTACTGGCTGAAGATGGTGGCGGCGATTTGTTTTTGGGCATGCGTGACATGCGCAGAGTATTTCATGGTGATCGGGTTCAGGTTCGCCTCGCTGGTGTCGATAGAAAAGGGCGTCGTGAAGGCTCTCTGGTCAAAATCATTGAGAATAATACCAATACCATCGTGGGTCAGCTTGAAGATCGTGACGGCGTATTAATGGTTGTGCCTGATCATAAGCGCATTAACCACGATGTTATCATCTCAGCAGAACACACCTATGGTGCCGAAGTCGGGCAAATGGTGATGGTTGAGATCCTCTACTATCCTACACAATTTCAACGTGCGAAAGGACGAGTGATTCAAAATCTGGGCGGCCATATGGAGCCGGGTCAGGAAATCGATGTTGCTATTCGCAGCTATGATATCCCTCATGAATGGCCTATGATGCTCGAAGCAGAAATTGCCGATTTGGAACCCTCTGTTCCACAAGAGAGTAAAGTAGGGCGTGAGGATTTTCGTGAACATCTATTAGTCACTATTGATGGTGAAGATGCCAAAGATTTTGATGATGCCGTATGTTGTCAAAAAATTGACTCTGGTCCTAACAAAGGGGGCTGGCGCCTATGGGTTGCCATTGCTGATGTATCGGCTTATGTCGAGCGCGGCACAGCACTGGATGCAGAAGCAAAACGTCGTGGTACGTCAGTTTACTTCCCTGGACGAGTCATCCCTATGCTGCCGGAAGTACTATCTAACGGTTTATGCTCAATCAATCCTGATGTCGATCGTTTGACTATGGTGTGTGAGATGAATATCTCAGCAGCCGGTGAAGTGGTAGATTATCGTTTTAGTGAAGGCTTAATGCGTTCCCATGCTCGTCTTACCTATAACCAGGTAGCGGCAATGGTTCTTGATGGTGATGCGCAATTATGTGAAAAATATTCAGACTTATTACCTCATCTGCATGAACTATATCAATTGTATCTGGCTCTGGCAAAAAAACGTGCCCAGCGTGGTGCCATTGATTTTGAAACCGTAGAAACACAAATTGTTTTCGGTGAACATAAAAAGATTGAAAAACTGGTACCTATTGTGCGCAACGACGCGCATCGTGTCATTGAAGAATGTATGCTGGCAGCTAATGTCAGTGCGGCCAACTTTCTATTAGAAAACAAAATAGCCGCCCTGTATCGTAACCACAAAGGTCCAACTGATGAAAAGCTCAAAGCATTAAAGGAGTTTATCACCCCTTTGAGTCTTGTTCTTGGTGGTGGAGATGAGCCTCAGGCTAAAGATTTTTCCAAGTTACTCAATGAAATAAAAGAGCGTCCTGATTTTGAAGTACTGCAGACTGTGATGTTGCGCAGTTTGTCTCAAGCGGTTTATGAAGCAGAGAATGTCGGGCATTTTGGTTTGTCTTTTGATGCTTATGCTCACTTTACTTCACCCATACGCCGTTATCCTGACTTATTAGTTCATCGTGCCATTAAACATATAGTTCGTGGCCAAAAAGTATCAAGCTATAATTATACTCAGGAGCAAATGTCTGATTTAGGTCAACATTGTTCTATTACAGAGCGTCGTGCCGACGATGCCACTCGTGATGCGATGGACTGGTTAAAATGTGAATACATGCTGGATAAAGTGGGCGAAGAATTTGATGGTATTATCAGCACCGTCACGGGCTTTGGCTTGTTTGTTGTGCTGGATGATATTCATGTTGAAGGCTTAGTTCATATCACTGCCTTGAAAGATGATTATTACCATTATGATAAAATGAATCACATCATGAAGGGTGAACGTACCGGGAGATTATTTCAATTAGGCGGTAAAATCAGTATTAAAGTGGCTGCGGTGAGTCTTGATGAGCGAAAAATAGATTTCGTGCTCAAAGGCTCAGAACATGCCATTGCCGGGAAGAAAGGCGGTTTTAAGAAAGGCCCTAAAAAAGGGGCAAAAAAGCATTTTAACTCAGATAAGAATGCGCCCTCTGACGGTACAGCATCTTCTGAAAAAACATCTCATGCAAAACCTCAGGAACAGCAGAAGCAAGAGCAGCCTAAAAAGAAACGCAAAAACAGAAGACGTCGATGGATGAACTGATTTTTGGTATCCATGCCGTTAAATCAGCTCTTAATTATTGTTCTGATGTTAGCTGCTCTGATTCCGGGAAGGATGACAAACAAAAAGACTCTGAAGAAAAGCATGTTTCAGTTCTTTTTGTGGATCGCTCTCGAAAAGATAATCGTATTTCTGCGATTATCGAACTGGCCAGAAAAAAATCAGTTAAAGTCACCTTAGTTCAGCGTAAAAAACTGGACGAAATGACCTCCGGCAATCATCAGGGAGTCGTAGCTCAGAGTAAAGCACCCAAAGTTAAATCAGAAAGCTTCCTTGATGATTTACTGCAAACACTCGAAGTGCCGCCTTTTTTACTTATTCTCGATGGTGTTCAGGATCCGCATAATCTAGGTGCGTGTTTACGTACGGCTGATGCAGCAGGCATTCATGCCATTATTGTGCCTAAAGATCGCTCAGTTTCACTCACCCCTACAGTACGAAAAGTAGCCTGTGGAGCCGATCAAAGTGTACCTCTTATTCAGGTAACTAATTTGGCTCGAACGCTGAAATTATTAAAAAGCTACCAAATCTGGATCGTCGGTACTGCGGGTGAAACTGAGACAACCATTTATGAAAGTGACCTGAATGGCCCCTTAGCATTAGTCATGGGGACAGAAGGCAAGGGCATGCGCAGACTCACCCGGGAAAATTGTGATGCGCTGGTAAAAATACCCATGACCGGCAGTGTTGAGAGTCTCAATGTCTCAGTTGCTACCGGCATCAGTTTATTTGAAGCGGTTCGCCAAAGAGGCAGTAAATGATCTCTACAGCTCTTTATATCATAAGGGAGGGAGCATGTTAAAAATACGCATAGCCGGTTCAGAAAGTGAATTACGTCAGATAGCTCATAAAGCGGGAAGCACTCGTATTAAACGCTTTAAAAGAGATAATGGCAAAACGACATTTGCTATTGATGTACAGATCAGTGTTAAAGATTTTCTGGAGAA
>WTAX01000487.1 GCA_013139395.1 Gammaproteobacteria bacterium
TTGAGCTGGGCCAACATGAGATGGAAGCATTGCTTAGTGCCAGCCGTGAGGTGATCACGCGGCAGCAGGCACATACTTCTATTCCTAAGCGTCTTAGCCTGATGATGAGAGAAATCTGGCATATGCAACCGCAATTGCAGCATCCAACGCGAAAAAGAGCATTAAGAACGTTGGAGAATAAACGTTTTCGTGCTGGTTATGATTTTCTATTATTAAGAAATGGCGTGGGCGAGCCAGAATTAACATCACTTTGTGAATGGTGGACTGAAATACAGACGAAAAAGTTATCTGAACAGGAAATGATGTGTGAATCCCTGGTGCGGCCTCAAAAAAAACAGGGAAGACGCAAGAAACGTCGTAGAAAAAAACCGGCAAGTCAAAATGCTGTTGAGCACTCAGCTAATTTGGATCGTAGTGAATGATATGTTATATCGGTCTGGGTAGTAATTTATCAGAGCCATTAGTTCAGTTGCAAAATGCTCTGGATAGTATAAAAAAAGAGCCGGAACTACAATTACTTAAAGTGTCGAGTTTCTACCAAAGCAAAGCATTAGTTCTTCCTGATGCGCCGCCTCAAAATGATTATATCAATGCGGCGGCAATGCTGGAAACTGTCTTAACAGCAGAGCAGTTATTACAAAGGCTGCATAAAATTGAAGCAGCACAGGGGCGTGAAAGAAATGAAAAATGGGGTGCCCGAACACTGGATTTAGATATATTACTCTATGGGGAGTCCAAAATTCAGACAGAAAAACTTATAATACCTCATGCACAGATTCAATATCGCAACTTTGTGATCCATCCCTTATTTGAAATTGCCGGGGCAATTGATGTTCCAGGGCTGGGTGATTTATCCAGTATGGCAAAAGCAATGCCCTGGGATGGTTTAAAAAAACTCAATAACCCTATCTATAACAACAGCTATAACCATAACTATGAATAAAATTACCATAACAAAATTGAACAAAATGAAACAGGCAGGAGAAAAATTTACCTGTTTGACGGCCTATGATGCCAGCTTTGCCCTTGCTCAGGAAAATGCCGGTGTTGAAGTAATTTTAGTCGGTGATTCTCTGGGTATGGTGGTTAAAGGTCAGGCCAGCACCTTATCCGTTTCTATGGATGAAATGGTTTATCATACGGCCAATGTTTCCCGTGTCTGTCAGAAATCACTGATCATGTCTGATTTACCCTTTGCTGCAGATGTCACTAAAGAGCAGGCGTATAGCAATTGCGCACGGCTGATCAGTGAAGGTGGAGCGCACATGGTTAAAATTGAAGGTGGCGCCGCCATGCTGGAAACTGTTCAGTTTTTAGCTCAGCGAGGTGTTGCCGTTTGCTCCCACCTTGGACTATTGCCGCAATCAGTTTATAAAATGGGTGGCTATCGTATTCAGGGACGCACCCCCGAAGAAGCAGAGCAAATACTGAATGATGCTGTCGCATTAGAGCAGGCCGGGGCGGATCTATTGTTATTAGAATGTGTGCCTGCCGAACTTGCTGCACGTATTACTCATAGTGTTTCTATCCCGGTGATTGGTATTGGCGCGGGTGCTGAGTGTGATGCACAGGTACTGGTCTGTTATGATATGCTGGGCCTGACACAGGGTAATCCGGCCAGTTTTGTAAAAAACTTTTTGCAAGAAACAAACTCCATACAAGATGCTTTTAAAGCCTATGTGGAACAGGTTAAAAATGGCCAGTTTCCCAGTGCTGAACATACCTTTGATTAAGTTCAATTTCCTAAATTCACTTTTATTTTATATTCATGCAGATCATTCATACCATTTCTGAACTCAGACAAACGGTCACTTCCTTCAGGCAGGCAGGCAAAATCATTGGTTTTGTGCCGACTATGGGCAACTTGCATCAGGGACATTTGCAGCTGGTAGAAATGGCTCTGTCTCAAGCAGACATCGTTATTTGCAGTATCTTTGTTAACCCGCTGCAATTTGGTGAAGGCGAAGACTTTGAGCAATACCCAAGAACTTTACAGGAGGATGCTGATAAACTTCAACAGGCAGGCTGTGATATTATTTTTGCCCCCGCTGTTGCTGAAATGTATCCGGATTTAGAGCTTGATGGACAAGCTCAAAGTCAGGTCCAAAGTCAGGTCATAGTACCGGGTATCAGTAATATTCTTGAAGGAGCTGCACGCCCCGGACATTTTACCGGTGTAGCAACGGTGGTTGCTAAACTATTTAATATGGTGCAGCCGGACAAGGCCGTGTTTGGAGCAAAAGATTATCAGCAATTGCAGGTGATTAAACAATTTGTCAGCGACCTTTGTTTCCCTATTGAAATTATTGCTCATCCTATTGTAAGAGAAAGCAATGGTCTGGCGCTGAGTTCCCGTAATGGCTATTTAAGTGAGGTGCAAAAACAACAGGCGTCTGCGATTTATCAAACATTACAGGATTTATCAAAGCAGATAATTGCCGGAGCCCAAAATTATGAAGAACTAGAACAACAGGCTGTGGCGCATTTGAATGCACAGGGCTTTGTGACAGATTATATCAGCATACGTGCAGCTGATTTATCTGCAGCGACTGCAAGCCATAAACATCTGGTCGTTTTAGCAGCCTCTTACCTGGGCACAACCCGTTTGCTCGATAATATTGAAATAGAGCTTTAACTAAATAAAGCTTGATAAGCCTATGGTCACTTATTTTAGATAAATTAGACACATTTCTATTTCTACTGTTATTGGATGAATGGTCTTATTGTCTGGATACCTGATCTTGTACCAGCCTATAGGCAATATAATATTTAAAGATGTTACTCACATATTCAACAGTTTCACGGCCAATCATTTTTGCTGCGGCTACTTCAACATTTGAATACCAGATGTTGGGATCTAAGCCCATTTTTTTTGTTAAAGCTCTCATTTTACGCACTTTTGCAGGTCCCGCATTGTAAGCTGCCCAGGAAAATGCCATTTGATCTTTTTTACTGATGTTGGGATCTGAAAAATATCGATCTCTTAAAAAAGCCATATATTTTACCCCTGCGTGAATATTATTTTCTGCTTTATGAATATCAGAAATGGCAATATTTTTGTCTGCCGCTGTACTGGGTAATAATTGCATAATGCCCAGTGCACCCCGATGACTTTTTTTCTTCTGATCTAGTCGTGATTCCTGATAACCTTGTGCTGCAATAGCCAGGCTGTCAAATCCATATTGAGCACCGTATTTCTCAAAAAGGTCAATGAATGCTAAAAACTTTTTTCTTTCCTTGTCGGCATTAGGATTTTTTATCCATGTATCTTTTTTGTAATAGCGATTAAACAGCATATTACCCAAATAAGTTCCTTTTTTTATTTTCTTTAAAAAGGTATTCAGACTCTTTTGCAATTCAGGATTATTCTTACGAATAGCCCAACCGATATGTGTATCACTTTTTATTGCAACAGAATCAAGAACTCTTATGTCAGGTAAAATTTTAGCCCATATTCTTGCTTTATATCCATCCGAAACAGTCAGTTTAATCACTCCGGAATTGACCAGCTCAAGAATATCTTCAGTCATTAAATGAGGATCTGCTTCAACAATATTAATCTCAGCTAAATTTTTTTCTTTAAACGCTTGATTAAGCTCTTTTAAATGTTCTACATAACTACTCCCTTTGAGAACATAAACCTGTTGTCCTGCTAAATCTTCTAATGAGTTAATATCTGAAATGGATTTATGACTAACGACTAATTCCTGAATGCGGGCAATTTTTCCGGATATAAAATTAATTTTTTCTTCACGTTTGGGGGTAATTGTCATTAAAGTTGATATTATATCGCCTTTGCCTTCAAGAAGATCTGGAATCAGACGGTTAAACGTTGTTGGTATGTACTGCACTCGTATTTTGTCCGTTTCTTTTTTTACTCCGGCATTTAATTGTTTTTCATATTCTGTTAATAAATCAACCTGTAAACCTTTTGGTGTACCAGTGCTGGTAAAAAAGAAATCAGTTTTACTATAACTGACAAGTGCTCTTATTTTTTTTCTTTTAGAAATACCCGGGAGGTCATCTATATGACTTTTCAGAATAACATGATCCAGTAATGACTCAGATTGTTCTTGAGCTACTGCTAGTGTTGAGATAAACAAGAGACAGAAGGTGATGAGAAAAAGTTTAAAGCAATTTGTTAACTCAGTGTAAAAAGCATTCATATTATAGAATTCAACTCATTAATAGATTGATGATGAGAAGCTAATGACCCATATTAACAATTTTAATGAACTTTTTGCTAAAAAATGATCAAATTGAAAAAATAAGCATTTTATGATATATTATCGAGCTCTAAAAAATATTGTCAGGAGTTATGATGCAGTGCTCAATGCTTAAGTGCAAATTACATAGAGTGACAGTGACTCACTCAGAACTTGGCTATGAAGGCTCCTGCGCCATTGATACTGAATTAATGGCAGCTGCGGGTATTCTTGAGTATGAACAAATAGAAATTTACAATATTACCAATGGTGAACGCTTTTCAACCTATGCTATTAAAGCTGAAGCAGGCTCAAATATTATTTCTATCAATGGTGCGGCAGCACACAAGGCAAATCCCAATGATTTAATTATTATTGCCGCTTATGCCAGCCTGGATGAACAAGAACTTAAGACCTATAAGCCCACTTTAGTTTATG
>WTAX01000064.1 GCA_013139395.1 Gammaproteobacteria bacterium
GATAAGTCTTTTTCTTTTAATTTTAATTGCTGATCTTTAAAAGACGGCACACGTTCAAGCCAGCCAAGTGGTGTAATCATTGACAATAACAGATGTAATTCGGCGTGTTGCGGTACCTGAGATTGAATAAATATTGTGGCTGAACCGGGATTAACACCTGCAGCCAACCAATCAATGATCATTTCCCAGGTGTTTTCTTCAATATTTTCAGTTTCAGAATAGTGAGTGGTCAAAGCATGCCAATCAGCAGCAAAAAACAGGCAGTCATATTCATGCTGTAGTTTAATCCAGTTTTTTAACACACCATGATAATGGCCCAAATGAAGCTGACCTGTCGGTCTCATGCCTGATAAAACGCGTTGCTGATGAATCGGTACGACCAAAATTGGCTCCCATGCTTGCTTTTAATATAAAAAGCTAAAATAAAAAGTTAAAAAAATAGCTATTGAATAGCATTCAATAAACGATAAAAAACTTCCATCTCCAATCCTGATATTGTTGATAAAACTAACAGAACCAAATTAATCACTGGAAAAATGATATTAGATAATACGCCCGTTAGCATTAATGCAATAATAATAAAGAATCCATAAGGTTCTATTTTACTATATTGCATAGAAGCTCTCGGTGACAATAAACCTGACATAATTCGACCACCATCTAAAGGCGGTATCGGTAATAAATTCAACACACCTAAAATAACATTAATAGTGATTCCGGCAACAGGCATCAGCAGAAAAAATAAACTGATAGAAGAACGGCTATCAACAAATAATACGCTGATATTTAGAAAAACAGCCCACATAATGGCCATAATAAAATTGCTGGCCGGTCCTGCCAAAGCCACCCACATCATATCTTTTTTGGGATTTTTCAGATTACGGACATCAATCGGCACGGGCTTTGCCCAGCCAAAAGCAAAGCCGGTAAAGACAAGCATTAAGATCGGTACCAAAATCGTACCAATAGGATCAATATGTTTTAAAGGATTAAAAGTCAAACGGCCTAATAATCTTGCCGTTGGATCCCCTTTTTTATTCGCCATCCAGGCATGTGCGGCTTCATGCAGAGAAACAGCCAATAGTACCGGCAGTATCCAGATGGTGATTTTTTGTATTATCGATGCATCCATAAAATTATTATATCATATCCTTAAGCAAGCTTAATTCTGTTTTAAAAGTAGTCAGTTTCAGTTATAAGTTATTCAAAAGGAGACGTATCTCCCAACCCCTTACGCACCACAACAGGCACATCTTCTTCAAAATCAATCACCGTAGTGGCATCAAAACCACAAAATCCGCCATCAATAATTAAATCCAGTTGATGTTCCAGTACCTGACGAATTTCGTAAGGATCGGTCATCGGCATCTCTTCATCAGGCAGTATCAATGTCGAGCTGAGTAAGGGTTCTCCTAGTTCTTCTAATAAAGCCTGTGCGATAGCATTATCGGGGATACGGATACCAATGGTTTTACGTTTCGGGTGCATTAAACGCTTGGGAACTTCTCGTGTTGCTTTAAGAATAAAAGTATAGGCACCTGGTGTATGCGCCTTCAGCAAACGATAGTGAGAATTATCGGTTTGAGCATAGGTACTAATTTCAGAGAGGTCACGACACACCAGAGTAAAGTTGTGATTTTTATCCAATTG
This sequence comes from Gammaproteobacteria bacterium, assembly GCA_013139395.1. Taxonomy (GTDB): domain Bacteria; phylum Pseudomonadota; class Gammaproteobacteria; order GRL18; family GRL18; genus GRL18. The sequence goes on from WTAX01000064.1 coordinate 1,651, forward strand.
TCTTATAAGACGAATTTTATCCATTGATTGTTTATCACCAAGATGACAACCAATGGCATAACCGGAATCAGTGGGATAGACAACAATACCGCCCTTGCGAATAATGTCCACGGCCTGACGTACTAATCTTGCTTGTGGGTTATCCTGATGTATTTGAAAAAACTGGCTCATAGGTACTCTTTCATTAAATGACTTAAAACAAATCCCATACGGGTTTACACTTTGCCGGCAAATCGGGTAACTGTCCCAATTTTATCCAGGGATAATCGGGATCATGAAAATCAGATCCTGACGAGGCGTACAAATCAAAATCAGCGGCATGACAAGCCATTGTATTTACCTCATTAACACAGTGACTGCCGGAAACCACTTCCATTGCCTGACCACCGGCAGCAATGAACTCTTTGATTAGTTTACGTAATTTGCTGCGTGTTAACTTATAACGAGCAGGATGGGCTATCACGGCAACACCGCCCGCTTGTGTTATCCAACTCACGGCATCTTCCAAGGTTGCCCAGTCACCGCTCACATGACCCGGCTTGTTATTCACTAAATATTTTTTAAAGACGCCGCGCACATTTTTAGCGTAACCCGCATCGACTAAAAAATGAGCAAAATGTAATCTGCCCAACATTTTACCACCGGAAAAACGCTGCGCACCTTCATAAGCTCCCTTAATACCCGCATTATCCAACTTAGAGGCAATTTCTCTGGCTCTGGTTTTGCGAAAATCCTGTAAACTCTTAATACCCGCTTTCAATGGGGCATGATCAGGATCAAAATTTAAACCGACAATATGTACTGTACGCTTATTCCAGGTAACGGATAGTTCGATACCATTAATAAATCGCATACCAGCATCCAGCGCACTTTGACGTGCTTCATCTAAGCCATCTGTGCCGTCATGATCGGTTAAAGCAAGCACTTCAACACCAGCCTGAGCCGCTCGTGCTACCAGTTCAGCAGGTGCTAAACGTCCATCTGAAACTGTTGAATGAGTATGTAAATCTATCTGCATAGTTTGTTTGCGTAATTAATGCTTGAAAACCAGTAATTTTAACCTATTTCCACCGGTAATATTATCATTTCACTGAATTTTATTTCAATTAGTAAGTCAAAGTTTGAGTTAAAGCTCTTTTGCTTACTCAAAAGCGTATTTAAAAGATTGTTCTAAAAGACTTAAAATGTCAAAATAGCTCACTTTATATAACCTGATTAATGACTGGAAACGACTCACTCTTACTATGATAAAATTTATTTACGATTTTTTACCCATAATTATTTTTTTCGGTACTTATAAACTCACTGATAATGACATTTACGCAGCAACCACTGCTGCCATTATTGCCACGTTAATCCACTCTGCCATCCAATGGTTCATGCATAAAAAATTAGAAAATCAACATATTATTAATCTGGTGGTGATTTTATTTTTTGGCGGTCTGACTTTACTCTTTCAAGATGACACTTTTATTAAATGGAAAGTCACCGTCATCAATTGGATCTTTGGCCTGGTCTTATTAGGCAGTCAATTTGTGGGCAAAAAAAATATAATCCAGCGGCAATTGGACGAAGCCATTCAATTACCTGAATCTATCTGGGTTCGACTTAATATGATGTGGGTTGCTTTCTTTATGTTTTGCGGACTGCTTAATTTATATGTGGCTTTTTATTACGGTGCAGAACTCACCGCTGAAGCTCGTCAGGCAATATGGGTTGATTTTAAAATGTACGGCATGCTGGGGCTGACATTTGCCTTTATGATTTTTCAGATATTTTATTTACAACGCCACATTCTGGTTGACGATCTCGTTGCAGAGACCATCAACGAAACAACTGAAGAAGAAGTTGAAAACAAGGAAAAAATTTAATGCTTTACGCTATTATTGCTACCGATATTGAAAATACATTAAACCAACGTTTGCAAGCACGTCCCGATCATCTTGCCCGTTTGGAAACACTTAAAAACGAAGGTCGATTAATCCTTGCCGGCCCTCATCCTGCTGTTGATAGTAACGACCCAGGTGATGCAGGCTTCACAGGCTCATTAGTTGTAGCTGAATTTGATAACCAGCTCGATGCCCAAAACTGGGCCGATGAAGATCCTTATATCAAAGCCGGGGTTTATGACAAAGTTATCGTAAAACCTTTCAAAAAAGTGTTACCTTAGAACACTAATTTTATTCACGCATTTATTTCTATTAAGGACAATTCTCAAATGAATTTAAAACCATCATTTCACTTTCTTACTCAAGCAACAATATACCCTAAAAAACTGGCTATAGCGCTTGCTTGTTCTGGTCTATTTTTAGCTGCTTCACCATTAATGGCAGAAGATAAAGTTTTGGCAACAGTCAATGGCCAAAATGTAACACAAAGCCAACTAGAAATTGCCGCGGCTCAGAGCAAAATTAATATTAAAGAAATGACTGCTGAACAAAAAAAATTATTAACTGAAGCTCTGGTTAATCGTCAATTAGTTTTAGGTGAAGCCATTAAAGCAAACTACGATAAAGATCCCGACATTGCAGCACGGGTAAAAGCCTTAACTGATAGCTACATTGCTGCCAACTACCTTGCCACTGTTGCTGAAAAACTCCAATCCAGTGAAGATGAGATGAAGGCGTATTACGATAAAAATGTTGTCGCAAATGCCCCCAAAGAATACAAGGCTCGCCACATTCTTGTTAAAACAGAAGACGAAGCAAAAGCATTGATTAAAGAAATTGAAGGCGGCGCTGATTTTGCCAAACTAGCTAAAGAAAAATCAATAGATACTGGATCTGCCTCTAAGGGCGGTGATTTAGGCTGGTTTACAGAGCAGGATATGGTTGCTTCATTTTCTAAAGCTGTTGCTGGCTTAAAGAAAGGTGAATTAGCAAAAACACCTGTTAACTCACAATT